>JAJEEZ010000473.1:0-5510 GCA_022820705.1 Candidatus Latescibacterota bacterium
TACCTATGGCCCCTCTTTCACCATTGAGACCGGCATGGCCTTGAGCTTTGCCGATCGAGTCCATGCCTCCAAGCTAGCGGCTAAAAAGGCCGTAGAGGTGTTTGCAGAACGCCACGCCGGATGCCCGTCGGCCACGCCCTAAGCCGCTTTCGGCTGCGGGAATTCAACCGCAATGTCCGGCTGTTTTTCGCTTTTGGCACCTCGATCAACGCCGGCATGGCGCTCTTTTCCCTGCTGTACAACCTCTATTTACTGCGCCTGAGCTACCAAGAGGATTTCATCGGCCAAGTCGCCAGCATGGCACCGCTGGCGACCGGCCTATTAGCCCTACCCACCGGCATCCTGAGCGACCGCTTCGGTCGCAAGCCCTTTCTCATAGCCTCGGGTCTGCTGCTGGCCATCTCCCAGTTGGGCCTGTGCTTGACCACGTCGCCGGGCGCATTGTTGGCGTTTTCGTTTGTCGGCGGCGTGGCCATGGCTTTCGTCTGGGTCAACCACGTGCCCTTCCTCTCGGACAATGCCCACCCCGCGCGCCGCGCCGAAGCCCTCGCCATCTGGTCGGCCCTGCAAATAATCGTCCGCATGCTCTTGAGCCTAATCGGCGGTTTCATGCCCGGAGTCATGGGCTATTTCCTCGGCCTCTCCACCGAGGTTCCCGAGCCCTTCCGCTACGCGCTGTTCTTCGGCGCGGCGTGTTCGCTCATCGCCGTCGTGCCGCTGTTGTACGCATCCGGTCAAACCCGCCGCGAAAGAGATCCTGCGCCAACCCGGCGTCGCCCTAAGCTCGACAGTTCAGCTAATCTCACCGAAGCCCGAAAGTCGCCAGACGAGAACGAGCCAACGACCTCGCCGTGGCGCGTCTTTGCCGCCATTACCGCCCTCAGCGGCACGCGCGGCTTCTCCATGGGGCTGACGTACCCGTTCTTCAACGTATTCTTCGAGGCCGAACTGGGGGTCGGCCCGGCTGCGATCGGTGCGATCTTCTTCCTCAGCCAACTCGCCGGCCTACCAGCGACTTTCGCCGCGCCGACGCTGGTGCGCCGCTTCGGCCCGACGCTGACCATCCTGCCATCCCGCATTATGGGCGGCAGTGCCCTCGGGATCATGGGGGCCTTTATCAGCCTGCCGTTGGCCGTGCCTATGTTCCTGCTCGTGCGCATCGGCGAAGTCATCGACAACCCATCCGACCAGCACTTCTCCACCCAAGTGCTGCCCCGGCGCTTCTGGGCGCGGATCCAGGGCCTCCGCGTCTGCGGCTTCCAGCTTCTGAACTTCCTCGGCAGTCTCATCGGCGGCATGCTCATCCTCGACTATGGCTACGGGGCCGTCTTTGGCTTGGCCTGCGCGTCGCGGATTGCGAGTGGCCTGATCATGGCGGCTTTTTTCGGGCTAAGACCGGCGCGTTCTCTTGCAGGCGAGCGCTAATACAAATCACTCGCGTGGGAATCTAATCACCCACAACTCGCTAGAGTACTTACCGCACAATGACGAAGTTCCTATTGACACAGGAACTCCGCTCTATTAGTGCGGTTGATGGTCCAGATTGCTCTTGATTTGGCCCCAAGAGGTTCCTCTGTTATCCAACCACGAGATTATCGACGGCGACGGGAAGCTCTGCGCTGCTGAGGACAATCACTGAAGTCCCGGCGCGGGTCCTCGCTGACCACATCTGGATAGTAGAGCGGCTGGTCCGCTTCGACCAACATCCCGTCTCCACGCATGATCTGGTTAGACGTTCGGGGCTTTATCCGGCTTGGATACTGCTTGCGATATTGCGCGCTTTCCCGCCTCGTCGCCTCGACGGCTTCCGCAAAATCAAAGCCCTCGAAGAGTGCGGACTTGAGGTTCTCCAGTTCGGCGGCTGTCTCCCCTGCGGCGCGGCCTACCAAATTGCGCTGCTCGTCTGGATCGTCTATCAAATCGAAAGCCAGATCGTCGTGAGTGTGGCAGGCAATGTACTTGTAGCGCGGCGAGCGGATCATGCGGTATCCTTTGCCCAAGTTCTCGACGATGACGCCGGGACGTACTGCCAGAGCCGGGCAGACATCGCCCCGCACCGCCGGCGTCAAGTCGATGCCGTCCAGATCATCGGGCAGGGGCGCGCCGGTCAGGCCGCAAAGCGTGGGAAAGATATCGGCTAAGCTCACCGGCGCGGTGATCTCAGTCGGCGAGAGCTGGCCCCTGCGGTGCTCCGGCAGGGAAACGATCAGCGGCACCCGAGTAGATGCTTCGTGCCAAGTTTGTTTCCACCACAGGCCGTGCTCCCCAGCCAGTTCGCCGTGATCCGAGGTATAGACGATGATGGTGTTGTCGAGCAGCCCGTCGCGCTCCAAGACCGCTAAAAAGTCCCCTATGATCTCGTCCAATTGATCTACGCAGGCAGCGTATGCCGCCCGGGCACGCAGGGTCTGCTCCGCAGTGATCTCTTCGGCGGGATGTCCCTGGGACTCGCCGCCATCCGACCTCAGCGCTTCCAAGGTCATGGGGTGATTTTGGGCGTCCCCGTTGCGGCCCACCTTCGGCGAGGTAACTCCCTCGGGATAGTAGCGCTCGAAAAAGCGGCGGGGTGCGTTCATCGGGAAGTGCGGGTGGACGAACGAAGTGTACATCAGCCAGGGCTGGTCCGGGTGGGCGTGCCGGTGTTCGCGCAGCCACGCCGTGGCCTCGCGCACGACAAACTGCTCTTGGAGCAAAGATTCGGGAATATCACTGAGACCGGCATCCTCAATGATGGAGGGCATGAAGATGTGATCCTGGACCCCAGGCAGAAAAAGTGGGTCTTTTTGATGGCCCGGCGAGGGCGCGGCAAAGTCGCCGTAGGGGCGGGCTCCGAAGCCAGCATACTGACGAGATCCCTGCAGGTGCATCTTGCCGACGGCGGCCGTGGCGTAGCAGTGCTGCCCCAAGTGCGAAGCAAAGGTAGGAGTGTCCGGCCACAGGACCGGGCAACGATGTGGGTGCCGGCCGGACAGCATCGACATGCGGCTGGGCGTACACAGGGGCATCTGGCAATAGGCGGTTTCAAAGTGGACGCCCTGCTGGATGAGGCGGTCAAGCGTCGGCGTGCGGCATGGTTCGCCGCCGCGCTCTGGAGAGCGAGCCGAGAGAAAGCGAAAACTGTGTTCATCGCTGAGGAGAAAGAGGATATTGGGACGATTGGGCATGGGTATAGCTCCTGTAGAATTAGATCATCACTTGGACAAAACTCTATTTTCTCAGGGTGTAATAGCGCAAGAAATATCTCGGACCGCCAACGGTAACGGTCAAAAATAAAGCCCCTGATTGCTCAGGGGCTTGTAGAGTGGTGGGCGATCCCAGACTCGAACTGGGGACATCCTGCTTGTAAGGCAGGCGCTCTGACCAACTGAGCTAACCGCCCGGCTTTTAAGCATAGTTATTCCGGCCTTTATACGCAAAATGAGCACCGTCCATTTACTGCTCATCAGCCGCGACAATTTGTTCATACCGGGCCATGGCCTCCCCCGCCTCGGCGTGTAGTCCCTGTTCCCTATAGACCATAGCAAGCCCGTAATACGCATCGGCATAGTCCGGGCGAATTCGCAGTGCGCGTTGGTAGCATTCCAAAGCCTGATGCGGTCGGCCATTGAGTAGCTGGGCACTGCCCAAATTGTTGTAGGCCAGTGCGTACGACGTATCAATGCGGACGGCGACTTCGTACATCGCAATGGCTTCCCTGGTATCTCCCAAGCGCAAATACGCGTTGCCGAGGTTGTTGTACGCCGGGGCGTAACCCGGCCGCACGGCGAGACAGCTTCTCAGGGCGCTGATTGCCAAGGAGGGCATATTCAGCTTGGCGTAAATCCCGGCCAAGGCGTAATGGGCTAGCGCGTTATCCGGCTCTCGCCGCAGTCGGTTTCTGAGTTGAGCTAGATCGTCAGCATGGGGTGCCAGCTCTTCAAAGCGGCCCAAGTATTGTTGGGCTTCCTCCTTTCTTCCCTGTCTGACGTAAAGCATCCCGAGCTTGAAATAGGTCCGCGCCCGCACCGGGTCCAAGGCAATGGCGCGCAAATAGTGTGCCTCGGCGAGCGTCTCGCCACCCCGTCGCTCCTCGGCCAACCCCAAACCTACATGGGCTTGGGCTGCGCTCGGATCGAGCGCGAGGGCCGCGCCAAAAACCGTTGTGGCCGCATCTACTTGGCCAGCTTGCAGCAGGGCGTGGCCTAGGCCTATCCGCGCGCTAGGCCAATCCGCTCTCAGTGCCACTGCTCGCCTAAATGCCGCAATACCTTCTTGGTACTCGCCGAGGCGCTCGGCGTAGATCTGGCCTAGGGCGTAAAATGCCAAACTGTACCCCGTATCAATGCGAGTAGCCTGCCGCAGGGCTGCAATCGCCTCGTAGTAAGCCTTGAGCTTGATGTACGCCAAAGCGAGATTGTAGAACGCCCCGGCATTGTCTGGATCAAGTGCCAGCGCCTGCTGGTACAAATCGCGGCTGAGGGCGTATTCCTCTTGTTCTAAGGCCAAACTGGCCAAGCTACACAACGCACCCACGTGCTCATCGTCCAGCGAGAGGGCGTTGCGGAAGTGGCTTTCGGCCTGCTCGTATAGGCCCTGTTTGCAGGAGATATTTCCCAGCCCAACCCAAGCGTCCACAGTCCTCGGATTGATACTCAGGGCCGTGCGGTAGTGGTGCTCGGCCCCTTGGTAGGAGCGCTCTTGCAAGAGCAGATCGGCCAGTTGCCAATGGGCTTCGCTATCCTGCGGATGCCGCTCCAGCCACATTTGAAAGTCGGTCTTGGTCGTGGGGGGATGGTCGCACGCGACTAGCGTGGCCAGCGCGATCCCCAAGAGAACAGATGGAGGGGTGCTGCCCATCGCCCTATTAGCGCAATCCGGCGAAGATGGTTACAAACGTGAGGAAATTGGTCTCATCGCCTTGTTGCAATGCCCGGCGTTGCCAGCGCACACCGATCTTGGTAGAAAGTGCATAGCCCTGATATTCGGAACTGTTGGTGAACTGAGTGGCCAAAGTCAGGGTAGTGAAATCCTCGACAAAGGCCGGCGGCAGCGGATCGGGCTCTTGCTGTAGGTTCCGAAAGACCTCCCATTCGATTCCCGACTCCGAGACGAGCTGGCCGGGGATGAGATCGTACGTCCCGATTAAGAAAAAAATCTCCGACAGCTCATTGCGTCGCAGCGCCAAGGGATCTGTCGGAACTTGGCGGGTGTACTGCTGCTTCCACTTGGGCGAAATGGTGATCCCTGCAAACGGCTCGTAGAAGTACTCCGCTCTCAGGATAGCACCTAAGAAACTCTCGTCGCGATTTTCCTGCGCCTGATCTCCGCGCTGAAAGTAATGGTCCCATTTGACTTTACCGGCTACGTTCAGCGGTCGCAGACGATGAATAGCAAAGTCGAGGTACGACGTGTTGATCATCGTATTCTGGGCGATCAAGCGATCCTGCACATCCTGTAGCCCCCCTGCCGAAAAAGGAGACTGTACCCACTGGATCAGTGCATCGGGAATATCGTCGCGGGCAAGGCGCAAA
>JAJEEZ010000315.1:0-3339 GCA_022820705.1 Candidatus Latescibacterota bacterium
GCGAATGGCGCCGACTTCGCGCCATTGAAAACCGTCGTTGCTGACCTCGACAGCGTACCCCTGCAGCGTGTTGGCGGCAAACTCTTCGGCATTCTCTCCGGCCGTAAAGACCCGCACTTAGCCGAGCAGGCGCTGGATGCCGAGATCGACGCGGGCAAAGCTATTGAGTTCGTCGGGTTCGATCGTCCAGACGCTTTCGGCTTGGCCGTCAAATACCTCCGGTCGATTGGCCGACTGACTAAGTGCCAAGTTCTCTCCCTCGACCGTGCGCAAACTCAGCCCGTCGCCGCCCACGTCAACGCCCCCTGGGTAGCCGGCTATTACTTCTGCTCCGAGGGTGTCGTCCCAACCGGAAAGTGTGTGTCGTTCTAGCCAACCGCGCTGTACCGTTGTCCACCCTGCGATCTCGCTCACTTCTGCCGTCAGCCAGTCGGTGCCTTGCTGGGGATCGCCGCTCCAGCGCCAGACCTCCTGCAGACCGCTGGTAGTACTCAGCCACGCCTGTTCGCTGGCGACCACTTCGACGAGCAGACCGCTGCCGGTGCCCTGGCCCCAGTTTGCCACGCGCACGGCTAGGTGGTTAGCGCCGCCTTGCAGTTCGACCGCTAGTTCCTCCACGGTCGTCCAGTCGCCGTCGCTGCCCACCGCGTCGCCGTTGAGGAAAACCTCGTATTCATTGACCGCGGTCAGACGCAACTCGGCTTGGGTCGCTTCAGCCGCATTGAAGGTAAGCCGGTAGTAAACGGTCTGGTCCCATTGCGCTACCTGCCACTCGGCCGCAGCCGCAGGCGAGAGCACCGCTAGAACCAAACCCACTATCGGTGGCATGGCTTTCATTTTTCAGCTATTTCTCGTTGTGCCCCCGACTCGATGTCGAGGCTTACAGTGACGAGTTTGGTAACTGGATTGACTACCAGACGGTGGTATTGGCCGAAGGGCTTCCAGCGCTTTGAGCCGTTTTCCCAGACGTGTTCTGGCTCCTGCTCCGGCACTGACAGGCCAATGCGCCGCAGTGCTTCTTCTGTATCAAAAGGCTCCATCTTTTTGAATGTATAGGTCACATAAGACGCGCTGTCGCGTATCAAATCCACGTAAACCCAAGTGCTATCTCCATCCGCATCTCTCCACTGGAGAGTGGTTACTTTATCGGAGCGCACAAAGTCGAAATCCGGCTTGCCTAGGCGCTCCTTTAGGGCTGCTCCGGTTTTGTTCAATATCTGATGCACCGCAAGCAGCGGCGCTTCTTCCCGGCCGCAAGCGGCAAGAAAAAAGAAAGTTGCAAAGAGTATGCTGGATCTCACTATTCCACCTTGAAAGTGAAGGGATACGTCACCAGTACAGGTAGTGGCGTCAACCGGGGTGCTGTGGCCCGCGCTCCAGGACCGCTCGCCGGTCCATTCTCTCCACTTGTGGCACCAGTCGCCGGCGTTTGCAGTGCCCCTATATCAATGGGTCGGAAAGCCCACCGCATAATTTCTTGCTGCATGCACTGGCCCACAGCTTGGCTACCCACGCTCGAGTTAGTAGCCTTGGCCTCGGAAACGGCTCCGCCCACCTCAATGGTGAAGCGCATGGTCACTGCGCCTTCGGTGGCCTCTCCTTTGTCGAATGCTTCGACGAAGCAGCGGTTGAGACCCGACAAGCGCTGGCGCACCACGGCCCGAATGGCGCTCAGGCTGCGGGTGCGGTCACCAGATAGGTTGCCCATGATCTGGCTGGGGCCATTCTCGGAAATCATCAGTGTTTCAGCGGTTTTGCCGCTGGTCGCCCCCTTTTGCACGACGAGGTTTTCCACTTTGTGTTTAAAGGCAAAGCGCAGATCCCGCTTTTCCACGGGTTTGTCAAAAGCCCCGAAACGCAAGACGAAGTCCTTCAAGATCAGCACTACCTCCTCGGTCTCGGGATAGACCGGATCGAAGACGATAAAACCGCCGTAATTCTCGCCCTTAAATATGGGCTGGTCTTCCTCGTAGTTATAACTGCGCACCATGCCCATGCGCAGTTCAAAGCGATAGAACTCGTTGCCGCTCTGACCCCGCTGCGAGCGGTAGTAGTTTTCGAAATTGCCATAGGGCGACGACGAAGTGATGCCGTAGGCACGCAGGAACTGGCCTTGGTCGGTCTCCAATACGGCGGCCAATGGGTCGAGCATGACTTTGGGCTGAGTGCGGTTGAAAATAGTGACTTTGAAAACGGTGAAGCGGTTGGGCGTATAACCTAAGCGCGTATCGGTCCAGTTGCCGTAGGTATAGGGATTGGTCGAGTACTTGCCGCGCCCGGATTCGTCGGGGAAGAGGGCGTTGAGCTTGGCGTCGGTCATGTGCTCTACTTCGAGGCGCAGACCGGCCAGTTCCCAAGAGATCGCGCCGTTCTCTTGCAGACTATAGGTCCCTTCCGTTTCCGCGGACTCGACGACCGGTAACAGCAGGGTTTCGCGCTTGACGGCCGTGGGAAAGAGAAAACAGCCTGATAGCAGACCGCACAGAGCGATAATCCAGATCAGTCGGCCGCGCGCGCTGTTATCCTCTTTACTCATTGGTTCTGCTCCGTGTAGAAATCGATCTGTTGCTGGGCAATGGAGCCTTGCTGAGTCAGGGCGAACACCACTAGGTTGACGCCCATTTGTAGCTGTGGCTCGTTGCGGAATTCTTTTTCCCAAGCGCGTCCATATTCCTTGGTCGTGAAGATTGCCACTAGTCGCTCGCCCAGAGAAATACCTTCGAGAAAGGGCACTTCGGGATGAAAGTCGCGGCTGTGCACAAGCCTTTCCTGAGTCCGCTTGGGCGGCGGCCCATCGTCGAAGTCGTAAAAGCTGTGGTATATGGGGTGATCGTTGGGGATGACCTTGAAGCGCGCATCCCGTCCGAGCGAAGCCTTGAGCATTTCCCGCAGCGAGGCTTCGGCTGGGGTGTACTCGGTGGCGGCGTCCCGACCCAACTCGCCCATGGCTTCGACCATGACAAAGCCGCCCTGCCGCAAATAGGCCCCCAAATTGGCGATCTCCTGCTGGGTGGGTTCAAAGGCTTGATCGACGGAGATGTACACGAAGGGTGCCCGGAAGATAGCGCGCGAATCGAGGAAGAGATGGTCGTCCACTTCGGCCCGAATCTGGGTAAATCCATTAATCGCTTCGACTAGCTCGAAGATGGCCCGCTGGGTTGATGGTTTGAAGTCGTTGCCCCAGGCTAGGGCTAGGTAAACGAAGCCAGTGATGTTCTGTTTGTCGGCCGGGTCCTGGACCACCAACCCCTTATAGCGGCCGATATCCAGCGCTTCCAAGTCGAGGAATTCTTCCTGCATGCTGATGCGCTTCTCCGGCTCTTTGGGGCTCTTGATGGC
>JAJEEZ010000598.1:0-3436 GCA_022820705.1 Candidatus Latescibacterota bacterium
CGCCGCGAAGGTAAGCTCCACCGAGATCGTAAAGGTCAATTCCTCGGCGTCGCTCTCCTCCATGTTGGTATCGGAATCTTCTACCCGGTAGGTCATTTCATACGTCCCGGCTATGGTCGGCGTACCCGAGAGCGTCCGAGACCCGGCATCAAAGGTCAGACCCTCCGGCAACTCCCCGATCAAGCTAGATGACATAGATGACAAGCTATATCTCGGAGGGCCCTCATACTCTCCCACTGAAGCCTGAGGCAATTCCATAACTGCTATCTCATCGCCTGTCCGGTACGAGTAATCAGAAACCGTCGCACCGTCAAAACTCGGCCTCGTATCGACTTCTAGCTCGAATGTCAACGTAGCCGTATCGCCATCGGCATCCGTCACTTCGTAAGTCAGCAGGGAAATAGCCACTTCCGAAGGGGTGCCCGAAAGCGTCCGAGACGCAGCATCAAACGCCAATCCCGGCGGCACGGGCCTTAAACTATACGTTAAATCGCCGTTGCCACTCAAAGCCGCAGGTAATTCCAAAGCGTTTATCACCACCCCGGCAGAGAACATCTGATCGGAAACCGTCGCACCGTCAAAACTCGGCGCTACATCCTCTTCCTCTACTGAGATATTGAATGTCAACGTGGCCGTAGCACCATCGGCATCCGTCACTTCGTAGATCATTGAGTAAAAGATCTTTTGCGGGAAAGTGACAACATCCGAAGGGGTGCCCGAAAGCGTCCGCGACCCGAAATCAAACGCCAATCCCGGCGGTAAGGGACTCAGAGCATATGTCAAATCGCCACTGCCACCTGTAGCACCAGGTAGCACCAGAGCCTCTATCGCCACCCCGGCCTCGTACATCTGGTTGGCAACTGTCGCACTGCCAAAGCTCGGCGCATCCTGGGCTTCAGCCTCTGGAGCCAGCATCAAAGTGACCGCCAGAAAAAGCATACTTAGGCAGGACAGCGCTCTATTCCAAATGAGTTTGTTACTAACTACACAACCGCTCATAATTGACCCTCCAATGAGAGATTTAAGTTTTAAGTTTAAGTTGCAGCGCAACTTTGTGCGCTAGACCGCCGCCTCGCCGCTCTAAAGCCGCAACCACCTTCCACCACCGCACTCATGGTTCCTCCCCCTTAGCGACCCTTACAACAATAGCTTAATTGAAGAGCGTGTAGAGAAGCCTGAGACTGTGTTACGTACTCAATACAAAATACGCATCTAATATCCAGGATGCAAGAGGTAGTTTCTAAACTATATGGCCTATCAGCACCTAGCACTCAGAAAGGTCAAGATCTTACAAAAAGAGGAAGGTCTTGACGCAACTCGGCTTCCAACTTAGAGTGGCAAGAAGGGCAAACCGAAATCAGATGTTCCAGCTTGTTGGCCTCTATATTGGAAGAAAAACTGCGGTAGGGAATCTTGTGATGTACGTCAAGCTGGCGTCCCAGTTCCTCTTCGCTGACCCCGCATACTTGGCAGACGAAGCCATCGCGCGTCCGCGCCTTTAGTGCTTGGAGTTCCCAATTGGCCCCTCGCCGTTTGGAAGTTTCCCCTAAGCAAACCTCTAACGAGGGCATGGCTTCTGTCCAAGCACGACGGCAGGACGCGTCGCAAAAGCGCAACTGCGCTTGACCTGCATACCAAGCCGGCACCTTAATCTCTAGCCGACAGTGCGCACAGCGCGTAGCGATCTGCACACTGTCGCCAGCAGAACATCGTTCACCAAAATCAAATCCCATCTGCTCACTAGAAGAAGTCATGATTAAGACTACAGGACATAATTTTATCGGGGATCCGGTTCGTTCTGGCCTTCGCTAGCATTTTTTTGAAGACCCGCCTTGCCCCTTCTCCCCGCTTCTTATATATTTAACAATTTTATTGAAGGAGCGCAAAATTGCCTAAACTTAAGTCTGCTAAGAAGCACCAAATCACTAGTGCCAACGCCTACGTACGCAACCGCGCACTCCGCTCGCGGATGCGTACGGCCCTCAAGAAAGTCCGTCAAGCTCCGGACAAAGCCTCGGCCGAGGTTGCTCTACAGGCGGCGATCTCAATCATCGACAGGACCACTAACAAGGGCATTATCCACAAAAATGCCGCCGCCCGCTCCAAGTCGCGGTTGAGCCGTCTTGTACAGATGATGGCTTGATGATCCCTCATTCAAAGGCACGAGTACTCAAGTAGCGCAATCCGCTGTCGCAGAGGATCGTCACAACCCGGGCATTTCCGCCCATCTCGCGAGCGACTTGGGCGGCGATATAGGCGTTGGCCCCTGCTGAAATCCCCACCAAAAGCCCTTCCTCTCGCGCCAAGCGCCGGGCCATTTCATACGCGTCGTCGTCGGTAATGACCCGTACCTCGTCGATAACTTTGCGGTTGAGAATTGGCGGTACAAAACCTGCGCCAATACCCTCTATATAACTGAATCCAGCCCTCCCGCCTGAAAGTACGGGCGACCCGGCAGGCTCGACGGCGATGACCCGGACCGTGGACAGAGCTTCCTTGAGTACTTCGCCGACGCCAGTCAACGATCCCCCAGTACCCACCCCTGCCACAAAGGCATCAATTCGGCCATCTAGCTGTTCTATGATCTCACGGCCGGTCGTGCGACGGTGTATCTCGGGGTTCGCTGCATTCATAAACTGCTGTGGCAAAAAGTAATCTGGATGCTCGCGCTTGAGTTCAAGCGCTTTGTCGATAGCGCCGCGCATGCCCTCGGCCGCTGGTGTCAACACAACTTCGGCCCCGTACGCCTGCATCTGTAAGCGGCGCTCGCGGCTAGCCGTGTCGAACATGGTGACGATGAGCTTGTAGCCCTTGTAGGCAGCCACCATGGCCAAGCCAATGCCGGTATTGCCGCTAGTGGGCTCAATGATCGTGCCGCCCTTGGCCAGCAGTCCCTGCTCTTCGGCAGCTTCGATCATCGCCAGAGCGATGCGGTCCTTGACACTACCGCCCGGATTGGTCGCCTCCAACTTGCCCCACACCTCGGCCGCATCCTTCCCGACGACTCGACTGAGGCGGACCATAGGCGTAGCCCCGATTAACTCCAGCACATTGTGGGCACGTTTCATCCTGTACCAAACCTAACGCCAACCGCCTGTGGTAGTCCTCAACTGCCGCCAGCAATGGCCGGGACGATAGAGACGCTGTCACCGTCGTTGAGGGTCGTGTCCTTGCCGTCGAGGAAGCGAATATCTTCGTCGTTGACGAAGATATTGACATAGCGGCGTATCTCGCCTCCTTCGTCGAGCAGTTTATCGGCCAAGCCCTCGTAGGAACCGTCGAGACCATTTACCAACTCGCTGATAGTCCCTGCCTCCAATTCGACCTCGGCCTGATTGTGAGTCAATTTCCGCAACGGCGTGGGAATGTGAACAGTAATCGGCATTTCATCCTCCATGTGGTAATTTGAGCGGCTCCACCGCCCGCCTTCTATTTT
>JAJEEZ010000069.1:0-4476 GCA_022820705.1 Candidatus Latescibacterota bacterium
CCAGACCATCGACAAAGAAAACTCTACCCCCCGGCTTCAAAGCGGCGCGAATCATCTCCCATAACCGATTGAATTGCTGTGCTGGAACGTGCGACAGCCAGAATCCAAAAAAGACAAAATCATACTTTTCGGTCGGCCACCACTCGAAAAGATCCGCCACCACATACTGCACCGGAGCACTACCGATCTTGGTGCGATTGATCTCAATCGTCTCGGGAGAAGCATCTATGGCCGTCAGATCAGCGGTACCCTGTACCAGACATGTCGTCCACAATCCCGTGCCGCAAGCAAGCTCAAGACACTTGCCAAACGGTCGCTCCCGCTCCAGTGCCGATCGCACAGCATCCAACTCTGCATGCCACTGGAATTTGTGCTCGTCGCCCCGGTCGTATCGCCCCTGGCGTGAATGCCACTCGTCATACTCGTCAGCGCGAGCCCGGTAATAGGCGACTTGTTCCTGCAGAATTGATTTGTCAACCATAGTTTATCTCCTAACTCTTTGTCGAAGTCTAAGAATTTGCTACTCGTTTAGGCCCGCGCCGTCACAATAGGTTGAAAATAGCCAGATTGCTCAGGTTTATGCCAAACAACTTTTGCAAATCCGGCTGACTCCAAGGCCGCAGTAAGCTCGTTGCGTCTTATTGCTCTGTAACGAGTCTTGATCTCCTTCACCCGCCAGTCACTCGCCGCCCGACTCATTATAAAAAGCCGCAATAGATAGGTATCTGATTCCTTGGACCAGTCCCAGATCTGAAACACTATTACTTCTTCCTCATGTGTACCGCCAGGATTCATAGCTACAAACGATGGTTTTTCCGCGAGTAACCGATCGTAATCGCGAATACTGGCAACAAACAATCCTTTGTCCGTCAGTACGCGCCGGATATTTCGCAGAGCAAGCGTTAAATCCTCGTCAGTCAAAAGGTGCGGCAGGGAATTGTCACAGCTAATCACTACGTCGAATTGCCGATCAAACACACATTCCAACTCGCGAACATCGGCAACTGCGAATCGCATGTTCAGCCCCCGCTTGGCTGCTTCTGATTCCGCCCGTGCGACCGCCTTCGGACTGAGATCGGACGCGAAGACTTTGTATCCTCGCTGCGCTAGGCCAATTGCCTGGGTGCCTATTCCGCAGGAACAGTCTAGAACAACCGACTTACCCGCTGAAGACTCACATTGGATCAACTGATCTAGCACGGATGCCTGCCGTTCGATTCCCGATTCCCAATCGGCGTAAACGTGATGGTAATCCGCAGCTAGATCGTCGTAAAAGCGTTCGACGGATTCGCTCACCTTGATTTTTTTCTCAACAAATCTATGCTTCTCGACTGAATACTATCTACCGTCCAAGAACTCCACATAATCAATTTCCATTGGCTGCTTGAGCCGCTTCTCTAGTTCCAACAGATCCGATCTCCCCTCCGGCACATCCTTCTCCATAATCCCATCAGGATGCACCGTCACCGTAGTCGTCACTCCCATAAATGCCTTCTCTGCCGTCGTCCGCGACACCTGAATGCCGTCCTCTGAAATGGCCATGCGAGAGTGTGCAATACGTCCCTCGCCAATAACCCGAAAAAGGAGAGCCAACACGCCGGACATTGGACGCCCTGTAATCCCCTCAATCTCATCGTACACAGCCCAATCCCCAAAATCCAGCAAGCGATAGGTCATCACCTGCCAATTAGTCACCTTAAAACGCGGCGTCGAAAGCGTATCTAAGTACGAATACCGGTCTGGCTTACCCGGCTCATCCTCCCAACTGATCCGCACATTCACGGCCAGTTCCGGCATCGGCCCTTCCTTTATCTCCCGAATGACCCGATCTAGCCGATAGCCCACTTCCATATTCTGTCGGTGTTGATAGCTCAGCAGCGCAAACTGAGGCGCTGTATGCTCCGTCCGCCCAGTCACCTCCAAAAAAGCTCTAAACCAATCCTCATACCCTATAAACAGTGGCGGACCGTCCGGATTGCGCTCCCTAGCTTGCCGCGCAAGATAAAACACCGCTTCCGCCTGAAACCGCGCACCATTGGTCGTCGCTGTCGGATCGTAATCACCATGCTGCCGCATCGCCTCCAGCACCTCCGACCGATCCACTACATTATACGCCCCCTCTGCACCTGCCAGCGAATCGAGCAGTAGCAAAAAACAGAGGACGGTTACAATCCTCAACCTCCCACCCATATTACCTATCGTCTGAAAATTCCACATAATCAATTTCCATTGGCTGCTTGAGTCGCTGCTCCAGTTCCAGCAGATCCGATCGACCATCCGGCACATCCCTCTCTACAGTCCCATCTGGATAGATCGCCACCGTGATCATCACTTTCATATACGCCTTCTCTGCCCTCGTCCGCGCCACCTGAATGCCGTCCTTTGCAACGGCTATGCGGGAATGCGTCATATGTCCCTCGCCAATAAGCTGAAAAAGAAGAGCTAATACGCCGGACTCTGGACGCACTGTAATCCCCTCGATCTCGTCGTAAACAATCCAATCGCCAAAATCCAGCAAGCGATAGGTAATCATCTGCCGATTAGTCACCCTAACAGTCGGCGTCGAAAGCGTATCTATGTACGAATACCGGTCTGGCCTACCCGGCCCGTCCTCCCAGCTAATCCGCACATTCACGGCCAGTTCCGGCATCGGCCCTTCCACCACCTCGCGGATGACCCGATCTAACCGATAGTCCACTTCCATATTCTGTTCGTAGCGATAGTTTAGCAGGGCGTACCGCGGTGCCGTATGCTCTGTCTGCCCGGTCACCGCCAAAAACGACCGGAACCACTCCTCGTGCCCGATAAACAGGGGCGGGCCGTCCGGATCGCGCTCCCGAGCTTGCCGCGCAAGAGAAAGCACCACATCCGCCAACCACGCGCCATTGGTCGTCGATGTTAGTTCTTCATAATTACCATAATGCTCCCGCATCGCCGCCAGCACCTTCGACCGATCCACCACATTATAGTCTCCTTCTACACCTACCAATTGATCCGGTAGTAACGAAAAACAGAGGACGGTTGCGATCCTCAAACTCCCAATGTATTGAAAGCTGGTCATAACCTGCATCTGTCTGCGTAAAAGGTTTTGTATCTACGGGATCATTGGACGCTCAGATCGTCAAAACGGCAAGGCTAAATTCCTATTGCAGCAACTCGCCGGGGATGCGCGAGCCGGGATATTCTTTTTTTGGGTCGCGCCCGGCAATGATGGCCGGCACTTCATCGGTCCAATAGGCGGGTACCGTCTCTGGACGCCGGTGCCAAGCCAACACCAACTTGCGGCGTTCATCGGTCTGATTGCGATACGCCGAGTGCAGCACGCGGGCATCGGCCAGCACTAAGTCGCCGGCCTTGACGCAGACATCGACTTGGTCGGCGTGATCGCTGAACATGGTCGGGTGGTCTTCTTCTATAAAACGCGCCCCTTGCTCATGGGCCGGCACCATATCGTCGTGCAGGGGGATGCGCTTGTGGTGGGTGCCGGGGATGACTTTGAGACAGCCGTTTTCCCGCGAGGTATCGCTCAAGTAGTAGGACACAAAAATGATCTGCGGCCACGGCGAACAGCTCAAGGGGTCGTTCCACTGCATCCAGTCTTGGTGCCAGTACAGGGCCGGCTCGTCGGGATCTTTGGTCAAGAGGATGATGCCACCCGTGCTGGCAAAGTCGCCTAGCCCCATCTGTTCGAGAGCACGGCGCGTAGGAGGCCAGTCGAGCAGCTTCTGGATGGTCGGATTGTCCTCCCCGCGCGCGGTGACGTGCTGGCCTTGGTATTTGAAGTCGGGCGGCGGTACCCAGTCCTCCATCATGCGCTCGGTCTCGTCGTGCAATTCCCGTAAGAATTCGTCGCTGAGAATGTTATCAACCACGCAGAATCCATCACGCAACAACTGTTGGCGTTTTTCTACAGCTTCTTCAGGAGTCATCGAAAACCTCGTCGAAAAATGTGTGATCAGTACTTCAATTTTGATAAGGCTCGGTGCGGCCTCCGGTCAAGGCGCGATCAAAGCTGGGACGCATCAGTTCGATTAAAACGGGCGGCAACTCGCCCCGCTGCGCTTTGAGTGCCCACAGCGGCGGCACGGCGTGAGGCGGCTGCACCAAGCCAGTGAGATCGTCGGCTTTTTTATACGCATACAGGGTACACCAACGGGTCTCTTTGTCCGCTCTCTTCGGAGCCACGCCGTGTGCTCCGTGCGACAAGCAGCAGACGACCGAGCCGGGGGGCAGTTCGAGATGTTCGATGGCCAGCGGCTTCCCCGTGATGGGATGGACGCGTCCCTTGAGCCAACCAGCTTCGATTTCCTCGTCAGTGGCCGCTCGGCAGTTGTCCGGGTCGCGGAACAGGTGGCTGCCGCGAATGAGCTTGAGGCCGCCATCGTCAGCGGCGCTAAAACCCTCGGGATAACACAGGGTGAGGTTGGTATTGGGCTGGGCCTGGTATTTGGCCACATCGCGGATGGGGCCACAGTC
>JAJEEZ010000161.1:0-4145 GCA_022820705.1 Candidatus Latescibacterota bacterium
CGCGCTCCTTGCCAGCGGCGAGCAAGACCTTGCCCGCGGTATAGAAGCCCACAGCCGCAACTACGATGGCCCCACCTAGCGAAAAGCTCAGCCAGAAGTCAAAAGTATTGGCAATCTGCGTGGGGATCGACGACATGCCCGGCTCCCAAGTGTACAGGATGCCGTAGGCATAGAGAATGGGGTTGGCGATCAAGTTGACCACGATCGACGAGGCAAACACCCCTACCACTACCCAAAACGGTAGCACGAGGCCGAATAGCACGTGAATCAAATCCGTGGCCAAGCCGATAACCGCGGCGGGCAAAACCGCCTTTAGCGGCACGGTGAAGTCGATAAAGGGAATCGGCAAAATCGACACGGTCTCAGTTAGAAAAACCGACGACAGCGTTGGCACCACCACGTAGAATACGCCCCACACCGCCCCGATAAAAGCCCCGGTGCTGAACACGTGCCAGCGCCAGCCTTCCTGCTTGGCTGAGGTCTCGGCGAGGGCGGTAGCGCCGCCGGCCTGCACATAGGCCATGGGAAAGGGCAGGCGCTCAATGTCGTGAGTGATGCGGAAAAGCACATAGCCCAACGACAGGGCGTTGACGCGTTGCAGTGCAACGGCGCAGAGGAGGATGACGATGGGCTTGAGCCACGCGCTGTCGAGGAAGCTGCGCTCTAAAAGGGCCTCTGAACCACGCGGAGGTACGACCCAAGTTGGAATGTGTTCGGCCAGTCCGTCGGCCTGGGGCGATTGGATCAGATATTGATCCCAGATCAACACGCCGAATGGGCCGCCGAAGAGGTCGGCCCCAGTGCCTAACTTGCCGCCCATCATCACCAAGCCGCCGGCGACCCAGTAGAGGATGATGATCTCCTGAGTCCGCAGGGATACGAAGGTGCGCTTGGCCATTTCGATAAAGAGAATGAGCGTCACCCACTCGGCACCCCCGGCCATGCTCATCCCAGTCACCAGCCCGAGGTAAATCGCGCCCGGCAGCATCACGAAGCCGACGAAGAGCGCCGCCCACAAGGTCTTTGCATTAAAGCCCGGTTCAAAAGGGGCGTCGGCGGGCATAACCGCGAAGTGCTCTTGGGCGTTGGCCTGCGACAAAATCACTCCCCCCGTTTGCTCAGTTCTGCGCCAACTCGTCGTCCAAATACCGCAGATGCTCTTCATACACGTCAATCTGCGCGGCGTATTTTTGGCGCGAATCCCGCAGATAGCTGTTGAAAAACTCCCGCTCCATGCGCTCTCGCACGTCCCGCTCGACCGAATTCCGCACCTGCTCTAGCTCTAGGCCATGATAAACTTCTGGAGACCGTTCGATAACCCGGAAGATCGAATAGCCTCCCCGCGTCTGGATCGGCCCTTGGAGTTGGTTCAGCTCGGCGTTCATCACCGCATTCATCCAAACCTCCCCCAAAAAGGGGGCCTGTGATTCAGAGACGTACAGGAGGCCATCTTCGGCGTTGCGACGCTGGCTGTGGGCGCGGGCTAACTCCGACCACTCGGCCCCGGCCTCAATCTGCGCTGCGATCTGACGCGCCTCGCTCGGGGTTTCGAGCAAAATTTCCTCTAATTGCGCGTGAGGGGGCGTTCGAAAGCGGCGCTTGTGCTCCTCGTAGAAGGCCAGCAGTTCGTCCTCAGTCGGCGCGGGAGTCTCGGTCAAGATTTGCTCGCGCAGTTTCATCAGCATCAGGTTGCCCAACGCTAGTTCATGCGACCGAGCGAAAGCCTCGCTTTTATCGAGGCCCTTGCGCCGGGCGTCGTGGGCCATAAGGCGGGTGGGAAAGTGGTCCTCAGATAGTTTCTCGTTGACGGCGTCAGCCGTGGCTTCCGGCCACAGTTGGCCCGATGGCCGCACGGCTTCTAAGACCTCTGTCACGTCCATCTGCAAGCCTTCGAAAGCATAGACTGTGCGCTGGCGTTGGACCTCGTCCAAGTCTGCATAGCTAACCACGCCCTGTAAGACGCTTACTACAATATCCATGCCCTCAGCGTCAAAAACCGTCTCCAAGTCCCACTTCAGGTGTCGCAGGTACGATTCGCGCAGTTGCTTTTGCTGCTCGTCGCTGAGTGCCTTGCGGATGCCGTCCTCGACCTCGACCAATTCAGCGCGACGACGTTCTGCCACTTTGGCAACGATGAATCCTCCGTGCAAGGGGACCGACTCGGTCACGCCGCCTACGGGCAGGGCGAAGACCGCTTGTGCTAGGTCGCGGGGACTATCGAAGGGCGAATAGGCTAGCTGCCGGATCTCACCAGTATGCATACCGTAATAGAGATCGGCGGCGAATTGACGGCCTACTTCTGCAAAATCCTCGCCCTGCGCCAAAAGCGCTTGCACCTGACGCGCCTTTTCCCGGTTAGACACAAAAATCTCCATGGTGGTGACCTTTTCACCCCACCCCGGTCGCGCGTAGGCTTTTTCGATGTCGTCCTCAGTCACCGCGACCTTGGCTGCAACATTGCGCCGCAACATCGCGTCGGCGAGGGCCTTGGTCTCGCGCTTGGCGAGTTCGGCTAAGACCTCTTCGTCGCGCTGCAAACCCCGGTCGCTGGCCGCCAAAAGCAACACTTGGCGGTCAATTAGCGTCTGCAAGTTGTCCCGGTGCTGCGCGCGCATAACAGCCGTTTTGAGATTGGCCTCAAAGGTGCGCAGATCGGCCGCGGTAATCTCGACCGCGCCGACCTTGGCCAACAGATGGGCATTGTCCGGTCGCTCTTGGCCACAACTAATGCAGGAGGCCCCGATCAGCAGTCCGACCAACAGCGGTTTGTGCATAAAAAGAGGAGCTAGACGGAAGGTCCAGCCCCTCGCAGTGAAATATCCTGCCATACGTACTTATCCAGATGTGGGGCAGCGTCGGGACTCAACCCGCTCCGCCCGCGCTGGCCTTTTCCCTCGTTCCTTGGTCCACCGCAAAGCGGAACTCGACGTCGATGGTCTCTTCGGGATTACCGCTGGCGTCAAACGAAAGCACGAATTCGTGAAATGTGAGCAGCAACTCGTCGTTTTCCGGCAGCAACGGATCGAAGACTAACATGCCTTTTTGGCTGCTATCGCGGAAGATCGGTCGATGGCGGTGAAAAACCGTCTTGTAGATAATGCCCATGCGCTCCAAGTTGATTTCGCGCTCATTACCCGAAGTGCCCAACTCCATTTTGTAGTACTTGGTGAAGCTGTTGCCCCCCTCCACGACGGCCCCTTCGCGCCCGGGGTCGTAGTAGCGATAGGTCTCGCCGCCCGATTCCATGAGCGCCTTGGCCGGATCGAATTCGATCTTGGCATAGGTCTTGTTTATGACCTCGATTTCAAAGACCGTAAACCGCGGCGGGATATAGCCCTTTTCAGGATCGATGTCGTCCCGAGTGTAGGGGTTGACGTGGCGACCGTCATATAAAGGTGGGAAGCGCTCGTTGAGTTCGGGATCGCTCAGGTGCCGCACCCGGATTAAAAGCCCCTCTTTGCTAAAGACCATCGAGCTGTCGTCCGGATCGATGGTGTAGTCGCCGCGGCCCTCGGGCAGGACGGGCATCACGTGCAGGTCGTACGCGAGTTGGGGCGGCACCAGCCCCCCGCAACTCCAGACCAGCCCGAGCGCCACTAAGCCGACGAGCGCCAAGTACCTCGCTTTCATAAAATTGCAACTCCCTTTTTGCTAGCTGTTGTCAATTGGTTGGTTCCTCGGTCTCAATGTCGATTTGTCCTACACCCGCCATGGTGGCCGATTCCATCGCGTCGATGATATAGCCGTGCGCCGCATCCGCGTCCGCAGTGATAATCAGCGTCGATGAGCCGGTGCGGACCTTCTCGCGCTCTAACCAACTCGCTAGCTGCCCCATAGCTACGAGCTGCCCGTTGATTTCGAGCTGGCCCTCGCTCGAAATGCGCAGATTCAGCTTCTTTTCGGACTTGAGCTGGTCGTAGTGAACCGAGTCGGGCAGCTCGATCTTGAGCTGAGTGGCCTTGACGAAGACCGTAGTGGTCATAAAGAAGATCAGCAGCAGGAACACTGCGTCGATCATCGGCGTCAGATTCAGCTCAAATTCGCCGGCTTTTTCAGCCAGCGACTGTCTCCGTTTAGCCATGCCGCTTTATCCTTCTCCGCTCTTGGCGAAGGCGATGGCCTCAATGCCCTCGCCGCGGGCGATG
>JAJEEZ010000652.1:0-4405 GCA_022820705.1 Candidatus Latescibacterota bacterium
ACCAGCTCATGGCGCGCGAGGAAAACCGCGCTGGCATGGCCGAACTCCGCGACATTCTCCTAGCCGCGCACAACGAGCGCTTCGGCACCACCGACGACCTGCTCCTCGGCCTGCAACTGACGCATTCGGGGCGGTTCTGCCGTCCCTGGCGCAAGGACCAATCCGCACCGGCCATTCTCTATCACCACCCGATCTTGGACCGCAAATTCGGCCTCGATGCGGACTATCCGCTCCTGACGGACGCCTATATCGAGGAATTGATCGACCGCTACGTCGCCGGCGCGCAAATCGCCCATGAACTGGGCTACCACTTCGTAGATATCAAGCATTGCCACGGCTACCTAGGGCACGAATTTCTCAGCGCGTTTACGCGGCCCGGACCCTTTGGCGGGTCCTTTGCCAATCGCACGCGCTTTGTCTGCTCCATCATTGAGGGGATTCGCAACCGAGCACCCGGTCTCGGCATTGGCGTGCGGCTGAGCGCCTTCGACTTCGTACCCTTTCGGCCTGATCCAGACGCGAGTATCGACGGCAAGCCGGGGCATGGAGTGCCCGAGCCGTACCAAAACTGCCTGCCCTACGAGTACGGCTTTGGAATTGATCAAGACGATCCGCAGCAAATGGACTTAGGCGAGGCCGAGCAGTTCATCGCCTTGTTGGCGAGCTTGGGCGTGGACCTGATTAACTTGTCTTGCGGCAGCCCTTATTACAATCCCCACATCCAGCGGCCGGCGCTCTTTCCTCCTTCCGATGGATACCTGCCGCCGGAAGACCCACTGTGCGGGGTAGCGCGGCAAGTGGCGATGGTCGCCCAACTCAAGGCGCGCTTCCCGCGCAGCCTGTTCATCGGATCGGGTTATTCTTATTTGCAAGAGTATCTGCCGCACGTGGGGCAGGCCCTCGTGCGGGCGGGCATGGTGGATTTTATCGGCTTGGGACGGATGGTGCTGTCCTATCCCGACCTGCCCTGCGACGTGCTGCAAACCGGCCAAATACAACGCCGCGTCATCTGCCGCACGTTTTCCGATTGCACGACTGCGCCGCGCAACGGCATGATTTCCGGGTGCTTTCCCCTCGACTCGTTTTACAAGCAGCGCGAGGAAGCCGAGCGTTTGCAGACACTCAAAAAGGGAGCGGAATAATGGGTCAGTTTGTCGATAAAGTTGTGGTAGTCACTGGAGCGGGCACTGGGATCGGCGCGGGCATCGCGCGCGGTTTTGCCGACGCAGGAGCGCGGGTGGCGTTTGTCGGGCGACGTCCTGAACCGCTCGCCGCCGCGGCCGCTGGCCTCGATGCCGATCGCGTCCTGCTCCACTCCTGCGATGTATCCGACCGTGAAGCTGTCGCAGCCCTAGCGTCCGCTGTCGAGGCCGAGTGGGGTACCGTCGATGTGCTAGTCAACAACGCCGGCATCAACACCAATCCGCGCGCGGTCGGCGACGTGGCACCCGAGGACTGGGACCAGACCATTGCCATCAATCTCACCGGGGTGTACAACATGGTGCGGGCAGTGCTACCGGGAATGCGGCAAAAAAACGACGGCCTCATCATCACCATCTCGTCCATCGCCGGTCTGCGGGCCAGCAAGCTAGGCGGTGCCGCGTACTCGGCTTCCAAGCACGGGGCAGTGGCTCTGACGAACTCGATCAACGAGGAAGAAGTCGAGTTCGGCATCCGCGCCTGCGCAATTTGCCCCGGCGAGGTCGAGACGCCGATTTTGGCCCAGCGGCCCGAACCCGTCAGCGCCGAACGCCGGGCTACCATGCTGCAACCCGAAGAACTGGCCCAAGCCGCGCTCTTCGTCGCCGCGCTGCCGCCCCGCGCCTGCGTGCCCCTCTTGGTGATCAAGCCGACGGTGCAGTTGTTTCAGTAGGCATTTCTCATAAATAAGCGCCGGTTATATTCCAGTATTATGCTTGTGTGGAACAGGAGCCCCGTGTTGAGGCACATATAGCCGAGTGAGGATGTTATGACTCTGACAAGAGTAAAATTGAGACGCTTTACTGCATTCTCGAACTTGGAATTGGAGCTTTGCCCCGGCATTAATGTTTTAGTGGGCGCAAACGGCACAGGCAAGACTCATTTGATGAAGATCCTATATGCGGCGTGTGACGCTTCTAAAGAGGACGTCCACTTCGCCGAGAAGTTGATGCGGGTGTTACTCCCGTCAGGCCGCTTCCTAGGGCGACTGGTCAAACGGCAGCCGGGAAGTACCAAGAGAGTCATAGAAAACGAAGAATTCAAGGAAGTCCATGACCTAATTGAAAAATTAGCTAGCGGTCCGGTCACATTCGTGGACGTGTATCGCGGCGACCAACGATTGGGAGTTTCGTTCTCCAATCGCATTAAATCACCAAATTCCGCCTCCGTTTCTGTAAATGGTGCTGATTCTTGGAAAGATCCTTCATTAAAAAGCATCTATATTCCGGTGAAGGAGATGCTCTCTAATGCACCCGGCTTTCGTTCGCTTTACGCGGAACGCGAAATTCATTTCGAAGAAATTTATGCGGATATTCTGGACCGGGCTTACATCCCGGTACCGCGCGGCAAGTCGGATGCTCTGAACAGGCGTTTACTCACCTGTTTGCAAAAAGAAATCGATGGAAAAGTGACGATCAAAAATGAGGAGTTTTTTCTAAAAAATAAAAAAGGAACCTTGGAGTTCACCTTGCTTGCTGAGGGCATGCGCAAGCTGGGATTGTTGTGGCTTTTAATACAAAATGGCACTTTGCAGAACGGTTCGGTACTGTTTTGGGATGAGCCTGAGACCAACCTGAATCCGAAGCTGTTAGGTACGCTAATTGAGGTCCTGCTGCAATTGCAACGCGCTGGTGTTCAGGTATTTCTAGCGACCCACGATTACGTCATCCTCAAAGAGATCGATCTCCGCATGCGAGACGAGGATGCAATAGCCTTTCATTCATTTTACTTTGACGAGACGGGCGAGGTAGCCTGTCACACGGCAAGTAACTACCTCGACATTCATCCCAACGTAATTGCGGATACCTTCACCAACCTCTACGACCGGGAAATTGAGCGCGACCTATAATGACCGTTCTTGAGGAAGGGGATCTGCAGATTACTATCGGCGACGCGATCAATGCGCGAAAGTTCGACGATGCCAACCACGGGTTGAACAACTGTATGAAAGCGGTGGATTTCATCGTTGAGCTTCTCGACTGCTATCTGTTCATTGAAATCAAAGACCCACAAGCTCCCCAGACACCCAAGCAAAGTCGCAACGAGTTTCTTCGCAGACTTAGAAGCGGCGAGCTTGACGAGGATCTCAAATACAAGTACCGGGACTCCTTTCTCTACGAATGGGCATCGGGCCGAACCAACAAGCCCATTGATTACCTAGTACTGATTGCCATGGAATCCCTAGATAACGCCCTTTTACTGAATAGGACGGAGGACTTGAAGCGGAAGCTGCCCTTGTTGGGACCGAAGGCACGTCCTTGGCTTCGCCCGCCTGTTCGGAGTTGTGGCGTATTCAACATCGCGTCGTGGAGCAACCGCTTTCCGCAGTATCCTGTCTGGCGACAAAGTGCGGGAACGACGTGTCCTTAATCGGCCCGCAACACATTTCAGTAGCAAACTAAGATAGCACCCATCGTCATGCGCCTTTCTCGGCTCCTCACGCCTGCGGCCGCAAGTTCAGCAGCACCAAGAGCCAAGTGCGGCTCCAGTAAGCACTGTTGATATAGGGATTTTCTGCGCTGGGCCAGTTGGTCCAATAGGTCTCGTTGTGCGGAATGCGGTGCGGCCATTGGACGATGGGAATGGAGGGCAACTCGGCAAGCCAGAGGTCCATGGCTTGGCGGTAAAGCTCGTCCATCTCCGGGGCGTCGGTCGGAGTCTGGCCCATCTGGTCGATCAGCGCGTCGTAGGTCGGGTTTTGCCAGCGCCAAGGCATGTCGGCTGGTTCGCCGGTGGGCTGGACAAAGCGGCTGTGGTACTGACGCAGCACAAAATAGGGGTCGCGCATAGAGCTAAAGTTGCCGATTAGGTACGCGCGGGCCGTGCCCTGGCGCAGGCGCGTGGTAAAATCCGAAGTCATGCGGAAGGAAGCGTCGATGCCAGCCTTTTTGAGCTGGGCGATGAGCACCGGCGTCAGATCCTGAAAGTGGGAGAAGATGTCGATGACCATGCTCAGGCGCTGCCCGTCCTTTTCCCAGAAAGCTCCGTTGCGCACGTATCCTTTGCGGGTGAGAATCTCCGCGCTCTTTTCCAAGTCAAAGACGCCAACTTGGTGCTCGGCGATCAAGTCCTCGGCGAGGGTAAAATACCGATGCATTTGCGGGAGATCGGGCAAGGGCAGCAGGGTCCACGCACCTGAGTTTTGCCAGCCGATGGCGACGAGTTGTTCGCGGTCGATGGCGTAGTTGACCGCGCGGCGCATCTC
>JAJEEZ010000462.1:0-7519 GCA_022820705.1 Candidatus Latescibacterota bacterium
CTGAGTTGGGACGGCCGCGACGAATACGGCCGCGAAGTGGCCAGTGGGGTGTACATCTATCGGCTGGATGTCGGCGAGTGGGCCGTGCATCGGCGCATGTTACTGCTGCGCTGAGGAACAATCGCAGATCCCGGTAAACGCAAAAAAGCGCCCGATGCTGGCGGAGCATCGGGCGCTTTTTTGGATTCCTTTTTGGGCGGAAGAAGTTTAATGCTCTTTGATGCTGCCCACCTGGATCTCGATGTCTTCGCGGTTGGCCACTCGCTCTAGTCGCCCATCGCGGATCCAGGCCATGCGGTCGGCGGCCGTGAGCATTTTGTCGTCGTGGGTCACGGTGATGATCGTCGTCCCCATCTCCTGTTGCAGGCTTTTCATGTAGTCGATGATCTCCTGACCGGTGTTGCTGTCGAGGTTGCCGGTCGGCTCGTCGGCGAGGATGATGCGCGGCTTGTTGACAAAGGCGCGGGCAATGGCGACGCGCTGCTGTTGACCGCCCGACAGCTCGGAGGGGATGTGATGCGCCCGATCGCCCAAGCCGACGATCTTCAAACACTCCAAGGCCCGCCTCTCACCCTCGGCCGTGGTCATGCCGGCAAACACAGTCGGCAGCGACACGTTCATCAGCGCACTCATCACCGGCAAGAGATTGTAGGTCTGGAAAATGTACCCCAACTCAAAGCAGCGCACGGCCGCTAGCTGCTGCGTGTTGAGCGAGGCCAGATTGACGCCTTCAATGAGCACCTCGCCGCCAGTGGGCGTCTGCAGCGCACCGATCATGTTAAAAAGCGTGCTCTTCCCCGACCCAGAAGGCCCCATAATGGCAAAAAACTCGTTTTCGTACACCTGTAAGGTCAAACCGCGCAACGCGTGGACATGGGTCGATTCGTCGCGGTTTTTGGCATTGTAAACCATCTTGACGTCTCGGACGTCGACGATCACATCGTGGCCATTGGACATAATGTACTCCTAAAAAATTTGATATCGTTGCTTCAAGACCGGATCAATCTAAAATGGACAACGCCGCAGGTCAAATTTAGCGGCGCGCCTGTCAACTCACCTGCTGCTCCTTGATCCGCGTGATTTCATCGCGCAGATGCGCGGCCTTCTCAAAATCCAAATTGGCCGCCGCGGCCTTCATCTGCTGCTCCAAATCGGCGAGCAGTTCTTCTTGGTCTTCTATTTCTTGGTAGTTGATCGTCGGCTCGGCTGCCAATTCAGGTGCCACACCGCGCACGCTTTCGAGTACTGAGGTCGCTTGGATAATCTCTTCCCGGCTGCGGTATATGGTCTCCGGCACAATGGCGTGCTCGGCGTTATATGCCTCCTGCTTGTGGCGGCGGCGATAGGTCTCGTCTATGGCCCGCTGCATTGAATTGGTGACGTGATCGGCGTAGAAAATCACCTTGCCAGCCGCATTGCGGGCCGCGCGACCAACCGTTTGGATCAGTGCAACCTCCGAGCGCAGAAAGCCCTCCTTGCTGGCGTCGAGCACGGCCACCAGCGAGACCTCGGGCAAATCCAAACCCTCGCGCAGCAGGTTGATCCCCACCAGCACGTCAAACTCCCCCAAACGCAAATCGCGGAGGATCTCGACGCGGTCCAACGTCTCAATATCCGAATGTAGGTAGCGCACGCGGATGTCGAGCTGTTCAAAGTAGTCGGCGAGGTTTTCGGCCATGCGCTTGGTCATGGTCGTGACCAAGACCCGCTCGCGCTTTTCGGCTCGCTGCCTTATCTCTTCGACGAGATCGTCGATCTGCCCCTCTTGTGGCCGCACATCAATGGAAGGATCGACCAATCCCGTGGGCCGGATCACCTGCTCGACCACCACGCCGCCCGACTGCTTCAGCTCGTACTCCGCTGGCGTGGCCGACACGAACACCGTCCAGCCCATCCGCTCCTCAAATTCCTTGAACACCAGCGGCCGATTGTCATAGGCCGACGGCAGGCGGAAGCCGTGTTCGACCAAGGTCTCCTTGCGCGAGCGGTCCCCGCGAAACATGCCCCGGATTTGCGGCACGGTCACGTGCGACTCGTCGATAAAAAGCAGGTAATCCTCGGGAAAGTAATCGAGCAATACATACGGCGCAGACCCCGGCTGGCGGCCGTCCATGTAGCGCGAGTAGTTCTCGATCCCCGGACAGAAGCCGACCTCGCGGATCAATTCCACGTCGTACTTGGTGCGCGTCTCCAGTCGATGCGCCTCCACCAGCTTATTTTCGGTGCGCAAGTCAAGGAGGTGATGCTCCAACTCGACGAGGATTTGCTCGCAGGCTTGCTCCGTCCGCTCCTCGTCGGTCACGTAGGCTTTGGCTGGGAAGAGGCTGACGTGTTCGCGCGGCTCCAACACCTCGCCAGTGAGCGCGTCGATCAGGTAGATACCCTCGATCTCGTCGCCAAACATCTCAATGCGCACGGCGCGCTCTTCCGACCCAGGCACGATCTCGACGATGTCGCCCCGCACCCGAAAGCAGCCGCGTTGCAGTTCAAAATCATTGCGGGTGTAATAGATGTCGATTAGGGCGCGCAAAATATCGTCGCGCTCGATTTGCTCGCCCCGCCGCAAAGAGACCTTCTGCTCGTCGTATTCGCGGGGCGAGCCAATGCCGTAAATGCACGAGACCGTGGCGACGACGACCACATCGCGGCGCTGCAACAGCGAGGTGATGGCCTTGAGCCGCAAGCGGTCGATCTCCTCGTTGCGCTCGACCTCCTTCTCGATATACGTGTCCGTGCTCGGCTTGTAGGCTTCGGGCTGGTAGTAGTCGTAGTAGCTGACGAAATACTCGACTGCATTGTCGGGGAAATATCCCTTGAGTTCGCCGTAGAGCTGGGCGGCCAGCGTCTTGTTGTGCGAGATGACCAAGGCCGGCATCTGCAACTCCTCGATGACGTTGGCCATGGTGAAGGTTTTGCCGCTGCCCGTCACGCCCAACAGCGTCTGGAGAGCGTGCTGCTGCCGCACGCCTTCGACTAGCTCGGCGATGGCTTGGGGTTGGTCGCCAGCGGGTGAGTAATCGGCAACCAGTTTGAACTGATCCATGTATTCTCCTTAATAGCGGCCAATCTAGCCGGATGGCAGCACTCTGTCAATGTG
Organism: Candidatus Latescibacterota bacterium; assembly: GCA_022820705.1. GTDB lineage: Bacteria > Latescibacterota > UBA2968 > UBA8231 > UBA8231. Next base: position 3,098 of record JAJEEZ010000462.1, read on the forward strand.
CCGCGTTCATATTAATGACACGATAACACAGATTGCTGCCATCCTGTCGCCATAATCTATTTTATACATTGCCCGTTTTTCGCCGTATTCTCTTGTAAAACAGTATGTTATTTATATTTAGTACATTGCGGCACGTATCTTGCTTTATTTATTTGGGCGTCGCAGCCAGAAATAGTCCGGCCATGCGCGCCTTAACACATCATCCCAATCCAAACCTTGGAGAAAAAACAATGGCTAAAGTCATCGGCATTGACTTAGGCACCACCAACTCGTGCGTGGCCGTCATCGAAGGCCAAGACGCGGAGGTCATCGCCAACTCCGAAGGGGGCCGCACCACGCCCTCCATGGTCGCCTTCACCAAAGACGGCGAGCGCCTCGTCGGCCAGACCGCCAAGCGCCAAGCCGTCACCAACCCGCAGAACACGGTCTATTCGATCAAGCGCTTCATGGGCCGTCGCTACGGCGAAGTCTCCAACGAAATCAGCGAAGTTCCCTATGAAGTGGCCTCAAGTGGCCGCGACATGGCCGTGGCCAAAATCGACGGCAAGGAACACACGCCGCCGGAAATCTCGGCCATGATCTTGCAAAAGATGAAGCAGACGGCCGAAGACTATCTGGGCGAGGAAGTAAAACAAGCCGTCGTCACCGTCCCGGCCTACTTCAACGACTCCCAACGCCAAGCCACCAAGGACGCGGGCACCATCGCCGGCCTAGAGGTCTTGCGCATCGTCAACGAGCCGACTGCTGCGGCACTGGCCTACGGCTTAGACAAGGGCGGCACCAACGAGCAGATCGCCGTGTACGACCTCGGCGGCGGCACCTTCGACATTTCCATCCTCGAACTGGGCGACGGCGTCTTTGAGGTCAAATCCACCAACGGCGACACCCACCTCGGCGGCGACGACTTCGACCAGAAGATCATCGACTGGCTCGCCGAGGATTTCAAACAGCAAGAGGGCATTGACCTGCGCCAAGACGCAATGGCGCTGCAACGGCTCAAGGAAGCAGCCGAAAAGGCCAAAATTGAGTTGTCGTCTTCCACTTCGACCGATATTAACCTGCCGTTTATCACCGCCGATCAGACCGGGCCTAAGCACTTGCAAACTACCCTGTCTCGCGCCCAGTTCGAGCGCTTGGTTGACGACCTAATCGAGCGCACCAAGGCCCCCTGTCAGCAGGCTCTCGCCGATGCCGAGCTACAGCCCAGCGAAATCGACCAAGTGATTTTGGTCGGCGGCTCGACGCGCACCCCGAAAATCCAAGCCGTGGTCCAGGAGCTTTTTGGCCGGGAGCCGCATCGCGGCGTCAATCCCGACGAGGTCGTGGCCTTGGGCGCGGCCATCCAAGCCGGCGTGCTCGCTGGTGACGTCGATGACATCCTGCTGCTCGACGTCACGCCGCTCTCGCTGGGCATCGAGACCATGGGCGGAGTGATGACGCGGCTGATCGACCGCAACACCACCATCCCCACCAAGAAGAGCCAAATTTTTTCCACGGCCGCGGACAACCAGCCCTCGGTAGAAGTCCACGTGCTGCAAGGCGAGCGCGAGTTCGCCAACGACAACCGTACCCTCGGCCGCTTCCACCTCGACGGCATTCCCCCAGCCCCACGCGGCATGCCTCAGGTCGAGGTGACCTTTGACATCGACGCCAACGGCATCCTCAACGTCGCAGCCAAGGACAAGGGCACCAACAAGGAGCAATCCATCCGCATTGAGTCGTCCTCGGGCTTGAGCCAAGAGGAAATCGACTCCATGCAGAAGGACGCCGAAGCCCACGCCGATGAGGACAAACAGCGACGCGAAGCCGTCGATCGCCGCAACGAGGCCGACCAGCTAATCTACGCGACGGAAAAATCCCTAGCCGACTACGGCGACAAGCTGGCCGACGCCGACAAGAAAGGCGTTGAGGACGCTGTCGCCGCGCTCAAGCAAGCGCTCGAAGGCACGGACGACGAGACCATCGCGCAGGCCATGACCGCACTGCAACAGGCGTCGCACAAGCTGGCCGAGGAAATGTATAAGGACGCCCAAGCCCAACAGGCCCAAGGCGAGCCAGCGCCGGAAGGTCCCGCCGATCAGCCGCCGCAAGGGGGCGGGGATACGGAGCCGGTCGATGCGGACTTCAAGGTCGTGGATGAGGATAAGAAGTAGGAAGCGTTAAATACGCGGTATTATCGTAGGGGTGCCCCTTGTGGGTGCCCCTATTGTATTTAGGGATTAATAAGTCAGGAATATCTCTGCGCTGGAGCACTTGGTACGAATCGTTAAACCTGGAGCACCTTCAGGACGTCGTCTCCTAGGGCACGCGCCAGATTCCTAGGTTGATTGCAGCGTGCCGTCTTGATGGTCAACTGGCGACCGCGGAAGAGAACCTTGGCGCGGTTAAGCGTCTTGCGTTGCTTCGGGTGAATGCTCTTACCATGGAACAGGACCGGGTGGCAGATGGTCCTAAAGGCTTTCGGCACAAAGCGATCGGCGAACTCCGCGCCCCGTTGCAATTGCTCGGACACCTCTGATGCATCGACACCACCGCTTTTAAGTTCCATCGGAACCGCGAAGAGAGTGTCTTTGCTGGTATTTGTAAAAAAAGAACATAGTCACATTGTTTACCTGCTTCCATCTTGTGAGCCGGAAACGCCCGATCCGCGTCTATCACGACTCGACGAGATGGCACATCCTCCATGAACACCCGGCATCCGTCTCGTCTGCACGAATTGCTGAGGTTCTCGGTGCCCACTTGTGTCCGGATTTTGTCGAGAACCTCATTCATGCTCGCTTTCCTCGAGTTGATTTTGCAGGTTAGCAGAGCGATTGTAAAGTTCTTCAGCGACGTCTTCATAATCATCAGGCTCGACGCCTTCGCTGGGGTCAAACGGGATTTCCTCCACGGTCGAACCCGACGTTCCATCCTTGCGGAACAACCAGATTCCCACTTCGCTGGGCCGAAGCGAACTCGGCAGGGTTTCCTCCCTCGTGGATTCACCGGTCTTTTCTCTTAATACCCCCTCCCGCATCAGATTTCCGATCTCCTTGAGCAACCAGTCGCTGTGCGTCGTGACCACCACTCGGATGCCAGTGCGGATCATGCGCGCTAGAGTAGCCGCCATCTGGGTCTGGGCAGCGGGATGAAGATGGGCTTCGGGCTCCTCAATTATGACCGTATCTCCACGTCCGACAGCACCGCGAAGAAACAACACAACCGGAGCGAGTTCTGACACCATGGATGAAGCACGGGTCAGACGAATGTCCTCTTCCGTTTCCTGTGGTTGGTACACAAATTCCGGATACCCTCCCGATGGAGACATCTTGGCCTGTATCTGACCGGCAAGCACCTCGCGTTCCAGTGCGTCGGCGAGTGCTTTCATCGGCCTGTTAGTCGCCCGGCTCTCTTCGTACAGGATGAGCCGCTGCATGAAATCGGCCACCACGCCAGAAAGCGTTGGTAGCTGCGGAAAGCGTTCCGGGCCCGCACGGGTGGAGCTCGCCACGGAGGAGCTAGCTATTACGCGGTGGCTCTGCATGATGCCGCTCCGAGCAGCAGGCAGGTAGTGCGTCTTGCCCTGTCCACGAACGATAGGGGCTGTGTACAAAAGTTCTTCAAATAGATACCAAAAACTCAGTGAGGGTTCGATTCCCCGTAGCTCTTTGAGGGATTCGATTCCCCGTAACTCTTTGATTAATCCTCGGAAGTGGCTGAATAGCCGGCCAGGCATGAATTCCGAAGCCGACCACCCTTCAGGTAGGATGACCATGTCTTGGATTCGACCATCTGTGGTGACACCCGATTCCGAGATACCCATGCGGAAACGCCAGAGGTCCCGATCTTCCTCGCCAACAGCCAGCGAAACCTCCATGCTATCGGTGAGCCCGGACAATCGAACAAGATCGGAAGCCGACTCGAGATCGAAACAACGTTCGAGTTCGGTCTTTAGATCCCCACCTAAAAACCTAGGATCCTCGAGAGCAGCCTGTGCTGCGTCGCGCACACTTTCGGGCAGGTCCGAGAACCTGAACTGCCGCCCCTCAGTTTCCAGCATTTTGAGAATATCCTTGAGCTCTTCTTCCCGCACGTCAGCATCCGCCTCCGATTTGTTATGTCGAGAACCTTGCCCGAAATGATGTAGGTGGTACGGAAGCCGAGGAAATCCACCCAGAATCCGGTGCAAGGCGTAGATCAGAATGGCAAAATAGGTCTTGCCGGTATTGCTCGGACCAACGAACACGGTCAATGGACGCAGATTTACGGTGCCGCTCGCGATGGGGCCAAAATTTGTGGCCGAAATCCGAACGTCAGGATGGGTCGTACCTGTGGAGTTCCCAAGTTCATTCATTGCAAGTCTCCTGTTTTCGAGCTGATCTTCCCGGCCTGTCTCAGTTCGCTTGTTATCGAAAGTCTGATTCCCTTACATTTTTACTTTTT
>JAJEEZ010000102.1:0-5118 GCA_022820705.1 Candidatus Latescibacterota bacterium
TAGTTGTGGACGATGACGTAACCGCGCGTAGCAAGCGCTTCGAATACTGCGTCGTTTAGTCTTTGCTCCTGCATGATGAGTTCCTTTAGGCAACGTATTTCTGGATGCCGACAATGAGTGCGAGATCAGCGCGACGACGAGCTCCAAAAACAACAAGAGCAACCCGCTTGTCAACTAGATTTTGGCCATTATAACTATGCAAATGCAATATATTGAGTTATATTTGCATAGATGATAGCCCGCAACATCAAGCCGACTCTGAACCAACTGCTGGACAGCAACCCGGCGGTTGTTTTGATCGGGCCGCGCCAAGTCGGCAAGACGACGCTCGCCCGGGAAGTCGCCGACGAGCGCGATGCCCTCTACTTGGACCTCGAGCGCCCCAGCGATCTAGCCAAGATCGCCGACATCGAGCAATACTGCGCCGAAAACGCCAACCATTTGCTCATTCTCGACGAGGTACATCGCGCACCGGGATTGTTCGCTCCATTGCGCGCCATCATAGACGAACATCGGCGTGCTGGCAAGCGGACGGGGCTGTTCCTGTTGCTCGGCTCGGCCTCCATCGACCTGCTGCAACAGTCGAGCGAGACGCTGGCCGGCCGCGTCGCCTACTGCGAGCTGCATCCCGTCAACACTAGAGAAGTGCCTGTCGGTGAACTGCGCCGACTCTGGTGCAGAGGCGGTTTCCCAGACAGCTACCTGGCCCAAAGCGACGCCGAGAGCCTCGACTGGCGTCTCTCCTTCATCCGCACGTACCTCGAACGAGACATTCCCCAGCTCGGGCCGCGCATTCCCGCCGAGACCTTGCGACGGTTCTGGACCATGCTCGCCCACAATCAGGGGCAAACCCATAACGCGGCCGCACTCGCTCGGGGTCTCGATGTCAGTGGCGTTACTATCGCCCGCTATCTGGACTTGCTGGCCGATCTCCTACTGATCCGCCGCCTGTCGCCTTGGACCAGCAATGTGGGGCGGCGACTCGTCAAGGCACCCAAGGTATATGTCAGAGATAGCGGCGTCTGCCATGCGCTGCTCGGCATCGAGACGCTCGACGACCTGTTCGGGCATCCCGTCATCGGCGGCAGTTGGGAAGGTTACGTCATCGAGAACATCGCCGGTGCCCTGCCGAGACGTGCGTCTTGCGGCTACTACCGCACGGCGGGCGGCGCGGAAGTTGACCTAATTGTCAATCTCGGCGCTGGCGAAACCTGGGCCATCGAGATTAAGTTCAGCTCGGCCCCCAAGGTCTCCAAGGGGTTCCACAGCGCCTGCGAAGACCTGCGGCCAGACCGGAAGTTCGTCGTTCACGCTGGCAGCGAAAGTTTCCCTCTGGCAAAGGACATCCGCGCCGTGACGCTGCCCGCCATCGTCCAGCTACTGGCGCAAGCGCGTTGAGCCATGCGGGACATATCGGCAGGAATAGATACGCGCTAAAGCGGAAACGGCACGGGAATCCCGTCGCCGTGCCACGGAAAGGCGTAGCTTGGCGATGTCATCTACGGGTGGGGCGTTTACCAGACAGAGGAGAATCAAGCGGCGCGTAATTTTTCAGCCGGCAGTTCCAAGGCTATCTCCCCGTCTCCTGTTGTGACGACAATTCGGAATAGCTGACGTCCCCCTACCCCGATTCGTCCTCTATCCTCAACGACAGTCCCCGTCAAGGTCCGATTTCCAAAGCTCAGTCGGACCTTGTCTCCAATATGGAAAGGTCGCTTCTTCTGTGATCTCGTAGCCATGATTGTCCTACCAAGGGTTTGAACCTGTTACAGTTCCTAGGTGCCTCGCCATCACACGGTCGAAGTCAGTCGCAAGTGCATTACACGCGTTCCTGAACCTACGGATTCTATTAAGTGTCAGAGTTTTCCTTCCTCCTAACTTTGCAGGATCAAAATCGTGATGGGCGATTGCGTTTCGCCAGTCATTGAGCTCAACTAGGTACTTCTGGCGGTTCTTGTTTCTCCGACTGATCCGGTTGACCTCCCTCCAAAATTCGAGCCCGAGTCTGTTGAAGTCGGCACCCAAATTGCCGGGAGTTGGGTTGCCTCTGTCGAGCATTCGATGAAGCAGAAACTCAGCACTCAGCACTGTCTGTAACGAAGCAGGTTGGATGACTTGAAGCAAGTGGTCAACGCACTCGGAGTGTAAATCTCGACAGAACCCTTGGAACTGAGAGGAAAGCAATACCACGTACGCGTGATTCACCTGTTGAACTGTGTACCTCCGTCCCCTGCCGCTGCCGCCTATAGCAGTGTGAGCTGTTTCTATCTCGTCCAACTCATTCGTGCGCTTGGTCCTCCACTCCTGCAACGAACGTGATGGCACCCTGTACCTCTCTTCTGTTCTTAGGATACTAAAAAGTCAAATCGAAATAAAACCTCTCCGCTTCACGACGGAAACGGCACGGGAATCCCATCGCCGTGCCACGGGAAGGCATAGCTTGGCGTATTGCAGAAGCGATCTAACCCAGCTCCAACGCGAATCGCCGTAGAAGGCGGCAGTTCCACCGAGAAGTACTTCCCTTCTACAGTAGCCGCCACCTCGCCATCCTTTCCTGCGGCGCGGTATTTGAGCTGCGTGAAGCGGTGCTCGCCAAAGGCACCGGCCTGTACAATGAGGCGGCGCGTCTCGTGCCGCGACGTGTTGACGAGTTGGATGCCGGCCACAGTCGGTCCCAGTTCATCCACCAAAGCGGCCACGTCTAAGGGCAGCCCCGGCCGCAGGCGATCGGCGTCGAAGTAGCGCACCGTGGCGCGCAGCAGGCCGCCGTTATAGACCGACTGCGGCGCCCCCAGCGTCACTTGGGTCAACCCCTTGGTCAACACCGGCTGTGATGGAAGTCGATTAGTCGCAATGAGTTCTATGGGACTGCGCTCGTCGGCGCGCATGGCCTCGTAGGTCTCCAAAGCCTGCTGGTACTCCGCCCGTAGGATCTGCTCCGGCCAGCCCGGATTCTTGCCGTCGTAGTACTGGAAGCGGGCGAATTCAGTATTGCCCCAGTTCTTCTCTCCTAGGGCTGTCCCCACGTCGTTCCAGTCGCGCTCCACATCGCCATCGCGCACCAAGGTAATTAACTCGTAGTCCTCACGAGCCATAGAGGCGTGGTACAGGTGCATGATGTCCTGGCCTCGTAGCGGAGTGGGTTCCAGCCAGTAGCCCCGCATCTCAATGCCATCGCTTACGTGCAGCCCTGGCGCTGGATTCCACTCCCAGCCCTCCGGCCCGCAGCGCACCGGCACGAGCAACTGCCCATCCTCCCGTTTCCTGCCGTTATCGACTTGCAGCTTGATTTGCGAGCGCAAAAAGTCGAGGTATCCGCTGTCGCCCGTGAGCAGTTGGGCGCATTCGACTGCGATATTGATGCCGTGGTACATGATGTTGTAGCCCTGGTAGTGGTTCCAGCCGTACTGACCGCCCCACCACACACCTTCGCGTCCCCCACCGATGACGCCTTTGGCATCGACGTTGTCCGGGCAGATGCCGCCGTTTTTCTCTGTGCGCTCCATCCACGCCTCAGTGTAGTCGAGAACCCACTGTTTGTACTTGTCGTCGCCGGTGTACAAATAGGCATTGGTCACCAGCGCAGTAGCCGCCAAGCTGTTGGGCGTGTCGCACTGCAAGACGAGCCGGTCGAACAGATCGACGATCTGCTTGCGCCGCGCTGGATTTTCAAACCACCGAGTCTCCAAGTTTTTGACGATGGGATACAGACTGGCGCGCACGCCGTAGTAGTTGGCCTGTCCGCCCAAGCCGCGCCCGGCCAGCAGCATGGTGTTGGCGTATTCCGCGTCCGCGTGGAGCTTGGGTCCTTGGCTCGAATGGAAGGGCGAGCGCAGGATGCGGTATTCGGGGTCCCAGTTGGGGGCTTGGGGGTCCTCGCCGATGAACATGGCCGCAAAGCTCCGCGCCCGCCGCATGTTTTCCGATACCGTGGGGTCGGCCACTCCAAAGTCGTAAAAGGCCATATTGCCCTCGCCCAAGTGATGCCACTCCATGGCTTGTTCGAGGTTCCAAAACTCGTTGTGGATGGACGGCCGGAAGACCTTCTTGTGGTCGTTGTAGCGCGTGCGGTGATTGATGCGGTCGTCACTGATGCGGGTAACGGCGTTCCAGTTGCGGAAGTGGAGGTCGAGCAAATCGTCGGCCGCGCCAATCGCGTAGAACAGGCCAAAGTTGTACACCTGTTCGTAGAGATCATCCACATCCTCAGCCAACAAGGTGCCGCCGCCGCGCTCAAAGTACTGCCGGGCGAACAGGCGGCCCGACTCCTCCATCAGCGCGATCAAATTCCGCTCCATCAAGGCCCACGCCGGTGGAGCCGCGACCTCGGTCGCCTCAATCTTGGTCATACTATTTGCCACCATCGCCTACTGCCTCCTGTGCGAGAAAAGGTCGGACGTAATTCTAGGCGGTGGCACCTGCGCAGGCAAGCGGTCCGCTTGGCCGCTCCAGACGCATCCGTTACCTTACAACCCTATGAACAGTAAAGACTATCTACACGACCTCTTCGGCTGCCAGGGTCGCAAAGCCATCGTCACAGGTGCCTCCAGCGGCTTAGGAGCCGAACTAGCTCGTGTCCTCGTCTCGGCGGGTGCCGACGTTCTCGCCGTCGCCCGCCGCCAAGAGCGCCTCAAAGCACTGGCCCACGAATTACAAGACCGCGCCGGCACCATCCACGCCCACGCGGCTGACCTCAGCGACAACGCCGCCATCGCCGCCCTGCCCGAGCAAGCGCGAGAACAACTCGGTGGCTGCGATATCTTGGTCGCCAATGCCGGCACAGCCACTCGCGTCCGCCTCGAAGACATGGCCGAACAAGACTTTGCCGCTGTCGTCGATCTCAATCTCAAGGCCCAGTGGCTACTCGCCAAAGCCTGCTTCCCCTTGCTCCGCGAATCTGATGCCGGCCGCATCGTCAACATCGCCTCTATCTACGGCTTGGGAGCCTCGGTAATCAACGGCCTGAGCGCCTATACAATCAGCAAGCACGGACTTGTGGGATTGACGAGATCGCAGGCAGTGGAATGGAGCAGACACGGCATCACTGCAAACGCCATCGCCCCCAGCTATTTCCCCACCGCAATGACCGAGACCGCCCTCGACAACGAGAAGATGAGC
>JAJEEZ010000476.1:0-3191 GCA_022820705.1 Candidatus Latescibacterota bacterium
AGGTCGAGGTGCAGGCCACGGGGATTTGCGGATCGGATCTACACGTGTACCGCGATACCATCAACTACAATATCCAGACTCCGGTCGTCATGGGGCACGAGTTCAGCGGCGTGGTAGTGGAAAAGGGCGCGGAGGTCGGCGACCACGTCGAGGTGGGCGACCGCGTGACGGGCGAGCCGAGCGTGTACATCTGCGGCGACTGCGACTACTGCTTGAGCGAGCACTACAACCTCTGCCCCAATCGCAAGGTTATGGGCTACTGGCACCACGGCTGCTTTGCGCCCTACTGCAATGCGACTTTTGTCCACAAGCTGCCCGAGGGCGTGGGGTTTGAGGCCGGTGCCCTGACCGAGCTGTTGGCCTGCTGTGTGCATTCGGTTATCGAGCAGGCTGGCGTGACGGCGGGGGACTTCGTTGCTATCACTGGGCCTGGACCGGTGGGGTTATTCTCGGCGCTGGTGGCGCTGGCCGAGGGGGGGACGGTGATCCTCTGCGGCACGGAGCGGGATACTGAGCGACTGCAATTGGCTGAGGAATTGGGCGTGCAACATACAATCGACATTACGGCCTGTGATCCGGTGGCGCGGGTGCGCGAGTTGACCGGCGGCTATGGTGCGGACGTAGTGGTCGAGTGCGCGGGGGTGGCACCGGCGATGCGGTTGGCCTTGGAACTTGTGCGCAAGCGGGGCCGCTTTTCCCAGATGGGTCTGCCGGGTGCGCCGGTGGAGATCGATTTCGAGAAGATCGCCTACAACGAGCTTCAGGTCTCTGGCGGCATTGGGCAGCGGCGACCGGCTTGGAAGCGGTCGCTGCGGCTGATGGAGGGGGGCTTTATTCCCAGCGAGAAGCTGATCACCCACCACTTTGCGCTGAGCGAATGGCAGCGGGCGTTTGACATGGCCGAGGGGCAGGAGGGGATTAAGCTGATGTTTATGCCGCAGGGGTGAGGGCCCCGCGCTAAAAGGAGCGTGGCAATGCCTTGGGATAGCGATAGACTGTTGCAGCAACTCGAACTCGGCGAGGACAGCCGCGTTGAGTTCAAGGAAGCCGTATTTAGCGGCAACCGCGTCCGTGCGCCTCATCGGGACGCTATCGCCGACGAGTTGGCCGCTTTTGGCAATACCATCGGCGGCACATTGATCTTCAGCGTGTCCGACGCTGGTGAGGTGCGGTCGATGAACCGCGAACAGATGGATGCGCTGGAAACCTTCGTCGGCGAGGTTTGTTCGGACAGCATTCGTCCCTCGTTAGCATTTGTCACCCAACGTTTGGCTCTACCGGACGGTTCGTTTGTGTTGGTCGTTGAAGTCGAACAGAGCGCACTAGTCCACAGGAGTCCCGGAGGGTACCTTTCCCGACAAGGCAGCGCCAAGCGAGAGATGTCGTCGGAAGCATTGAACCGTCTGTTTCAGCAGCGGGGACGTTCTGGCCAGCTTGGCCCCGACGAAGTAATCGTTGCCGGAACTGGATCCAACACGCTCGACGAGACTCTAGCGGATCGTTTTCTGAGTTCGCGCGCCACCGAGCCCACAACAGTCCAACTCACTAAGCTGGGGTTGGTGCGGGAGGATGACAGCGGCGTGATTCGCGCAACGGTCGCCGGGGTGCTGCTTTGCTCCGCTCGCCCGGATGAGTACATACGCGGCGCGATGATAGAAGCTGTTCGCTATCGCGGCACGGTACTCGGCCGTGCGAGCCAGCACGATGCAGCGTCCATCACTGGCCCGTTGGACCAGCAGATTCGCGATGCCGTCAACTTCGCTAGACTCAATACGCGGGTAGCGGCGCGCAAGGCCCCTGGGCGAGTGGAGACCCCGCAGTTTAGTCCGCGAGCAGTATTCGAGGCTATCGTCAACGCTGTGGTACACCGCGACTACTCGATAGAGAACGCGAAGATACGGCTCTTCATTTTTGACGACCGCCTTGAGTTGTACTCGCCGGGTGCTCTGCCCAACACACTGCCCATTGAGGCCATGCGCAACCGACAAGCCACCCGCAACGAAACGCTCGCGTCCATCCTCCGCATGCTCGCGGTCGGGGATATCGCCGGTGCGGGTGATCGGCAGTATTTCTTGGAGCAACGCGGCGAAGGGGTTCCGATCATCTACGAGCAGACCCAAGAGTTGACAGGACGCGATCCAGAATACGAACTGCTCGGCGGCGTGGAACTGCGGCTGACGATACCTTCCGCCCGTCCGCCGGTAACAGGTATCGAAGGAGAAGTGTTGGTATCCGCCGCCGGTCAGCCGCTTGTCGGTGCACAGGTAGTTGCGCTGTATCCCAATAAGACTTGGATGGAGGGGAAAACCGATACGTTTGGCCGGGTCGCTTTTGGGTTTCACTCGGAACTTCCCATCACCATTTTCTGCGCGGCACCGGAACACGCCGCCCACGTGGAGCGGGATTGGCACCCGCCGGAACCGCTCGCCGTGCAGCTTGAACCGCTGCCGCAGGGTGGTTCGACGGTGTTCACGGAGGGAACAGGTCATTTGCCCGATTTGACCGGGCGATTAAACCCAATCCTCGACGATCTCGACCGCATGTACCTTTACGCGACAAACGTCGCCATTGACGACGGCAAGCAGCAACCTGTTCACTTCAGACTGAATCAGCCCTTGCGACTGACGGACGTCAACGGGTTTGAATGGATTGTGCGGTTCATTGAGATGATCGGAACGTCGGCGCTGTTGGAATACGAACCCCCGGCCCCCAAGGGTGTCGCTAAAGCCGGAGCACCCTCACCACTTAATTCGATATAGATGTTGAATTCCCGACAGTGGATTTGGATGAGGTCTGGAATTTAGAAGGCGCATCGTTTTGACTGATCTATTCTTTCAACAGCCTGTCCTCAACTCGCCTTACGAGCGCCCGAGCCAACACTGGGAACTGGACGAGACCGGGCAGCCGACGCAGCAGATCGTCGAACACCGCCGACCGGCCGAGTTCGTCACGCCGATTCCGCAGCCGAAGAGGCGCAAGGGAGCCGCACAACAAGCCGCGCTGGTATTCGACGAGGCGGCGCAAAAGCTCGAAACCGCTGGCCAGCAATACGACCTGACGGCCATCATCAACGGGGTTCGCCAGCAGGTTGACCGCTGGCGCGACCTGCCGAACCCGAGCCAATGGCAGGTAACTCCGGAGACGGCGCGCCTGCTCCAGCACTGGCGGCACCACCGCTTTAGTGGCATTCG
>JAJEEZ010000644.1:0-5494 GCA_022820705.1 Candidatus Latescibacterota bacterium
AGGTTCTTGGGGTCTGGGCTGGGGTACATGCCGTGCTGTCGGTTGACCACGGCCTCGCCTTGGAATGAGATCCCATGCCACTCGACCAAGGCCCAATTGATCCCCAGCAGTTCGTTGGCGGTGGGCAATCCGTAGTCTAGGCGCAGCACTTGGCTGTTGCTGTTGTCTTGAACGTTGCCCGGCGAGCGCGCGAAAGGGAGAAACACGATCTGCGGGTCGAATCGCTCTCCGTCGGTCTGCAAGTTCGAGGCCATCTCGACCCGGTAGTCGTCGGCAACCACCAGTTCGACTGCGGCCCGGCGCAAGGTGGCCGAGCGCAACCCTTGGTGGTCGAGGGCGGCCAAATCGTATTCGAGCAGGATCGTCTCCGAACCGTCGGCCACCAGCGCCCCGGCTCGCGTTCGGCCCCCTTCGATGCGCGGCAAAAAGCCGATTTCCCGCCCGCGCACTTGGGTGCCGCTGGTGTCTTCCAGCACGATGTCGTACCTGAACAGCGACGTGCCACTCACCTCGTCGGCCGGCGAATCATCCCTGAACCGCACCCACAGTTTGCTCAGCGGCTTGTTCTGGCCGGTGGTCAGCGTTCCGTACAGGGGGTTGCCGTACGTAATTTTCACTTGGCTTTGCGCGTTGTGGGCGTTGATATACGTAACGCCGAGGAGCGCCGCGTCGCCGGCCTTGAACTCGGCGTGGCCCCCCAACAGGTGCGTGGTATCGGTGCGGGGGCCGTTGTCCGGCTGGCTCGGCCGCGACAGCAGCAGGCTTCCCACGAGGTAGTCGTTGGCCCAGTCGAGGCGGAGTCCATTGAAGGCGGTCTTGTTGAAGGTCAAGGGCGTGAAGGCGGTGAAGATCTCGTTGCCCACCATCAAACGCGCACTGGCTCCCTTGCTTTCGTCTGAGGCGATCACCAGCCTATCGAAGAAGGTCTCGTAGACGCCTTTGCGGATCAGGCTACCTTGGCGCTTGGCTTGCTCCTGTTGCCAAGTATAGACCAACCAGCCGTGCCCCAAGCGGTGGCCGAAGGTGTCGTACCACACTTGGCCCTCTAGGCCAGGTTCTAAGTAGTCCCGGTAGTATTCTCGCGCGTAGGAGGTGCCGGCGTCGTACCAGGGTCGCGTATAGCTTTCGGCCAGATGCCGAGGCGCGTACCAGCGGTGCATTCGCGGCGTGACGTATTCCAGCTTGAGGTGCGGCACTGCTCGCTCGCTCGCCGACAGGCCCTGCAACCCCCACCCGCTGGCGTCCGCACTTTGCGCTTCAACCGCTGGCGCGCGCAACGCGCAGCAGGCCAAAACGCCCGCCGACCAAACTGTTATTCGCCTAGTCAATAGACCACCCCCACCAAGCTCGCAGCCTGGGTTTTTCCCGCACCCACATCCGCGGCAAAACCGACGCGTGCCAGATAGGTTCCCGGCCGCACCATTACTCCTGCGTCGTCGCGACCATCCCAAACCACCGAGTGATCGCCGCTGGGGTTTTCCCGGTGCAGCGAAAGCTCGCGCACCTTCCGGCCGGACAGGTCGTAGATCCCGACCTCAATCTGCTTTGCCCGGATGAGGCGGTAGATGGTAAAGCGGATCTCAGTTTGGTCGTTTATGCCGTCGCCGTTGGGGGTGAATACCCGGGGCACCAAGCGCACCTGGTCCAACAGCGGGAAGTTTTCCACATCGGCCACCACCACTAGCGACTGGCTCGCCGCTAGCGACCCGGCGTCGCCCTCGCTTACCGCTTGGACGATCTCGGGCCGAGTCGCGCGTTTCAATTCGGCACCAAAGGTGGTGCCACTCAAAAACACTCGCGTGCGGAAACGCGCCTCGTACAGCGACCGCCCCCCGGTGACCGGCGCGGGAAAAGCCAATTCCACCGACCCGTCCTCCAGCCGCGCTAGCTCCAGCGGACCCGGCCATAGCTCCCGCCCCGTGCCGGCGCGCAACTGCGCCTCGGTGCCCTCCCGGAACGAGACGAGCTCAATCGGCACCGAGGACGACGAGTGCAGGCGGATCCGGTCGAAGCCGGAGTTGCCGGGGCTAAAAACCGAGCGGATGTACATGGAGAATAGCTGATCTGCCCCCGGCTCCACTCCATCTATCGGCCACACTTCGGCAAAGGTCTGGTCCACCAATGGCGGTGCCAACTTGAGCCGCAAGCTCCGCATCCTCGCCGTGCGCAACGGTTCTTGGGTCAAAAGCCGGAGTTGTGCTTGGGCGAAGCGCCGGGGGCTGGGCGATTTGAATGGCTCCCCCGACGTTAGATAAATCGCGCTCCAATTGCTCCATCCCGGCCCCGGTATTTCCTCGACTACCACCTCGCCGCGGTTTTGCTCGTAGCGGATGGACTCCCACTCTTCCTTGCGGATCTCTTGCCCCACCGCGTCGAAGTAATGCCGCTCTTCAATTATGTCGTCCCCGCTGCGAGTGCGGATCTCTAGCTGAGTGCCTGGGGGCTGATCTCCGTCCCATTCCACCGTAGAGAGGATCCGCGAGCGGCCTAGGCGGATAATGGGCGATTCGAGCTCGACTTCGGACACGTAGCCTTCGCCATACGCTTGGATTTCGCTCAAGTTGCCCTCCTCGCTCGTCCTTCCCACCAATTCCAGCCGTCTCAGTTCCAAATAGCGCACCTCGCGCAAGGGGAACTGCTCTTCTAGCTGGAGAAAGGACTCCCGATTCTGCCGCTCCTCCAACGCCTCCCACAACAGCGAGCCATCGGGGTCGAAACGGCCATCCGAGATCCGGAGCTGATAGGCGCTTAAAGGCCCCTCGGCGCTGACTAGGCGCACCCGGTCCAGCCAGAACCGGGCTCCTAGGTCAACCAAAAGCTGGTTGCGATCGCGCACTCGGTCGTAAACCCGCAAGGGGAAGAAGGAGCGGAAGAAGCCATCGGTCACCAGCGAGAGCAGGAGATTGTCGAAGATGGACACGTCGCGGTTGCGGATCCGCTGGGTCAGATTGACGACATTGTCCCCTATGGTATAGACCTCCAGCTCGGCCAAGCGCGGCCGCTCGCGGCGAAAATAGCGCACTTGGCCCCGCTCTTCTGCGGGCAAATCCCGATGCGTCTGCTCGTCGATTAGGATTTGGCGACCGATGACCGTCTGGCGGAAGTACTCGACCGTTCCTTGGTATTCGGGTGCCAGCGCCTCGTAGGTGGCCCCATCTACTTCCGCGCCCCGCGTACTGTCCGAAGCCAACGCCTGAAAGCGCACGATCTGCGCCACTTCTCCCTCGACGCCAGCGGGCAAGGGGCGCTGAGGACGGACCTCAAAGCTGAACTCCCGCTCCGTCTTGTTGGGGAACGTCACCTGCCCGACGCGGAAGAACTTTAGCGGCCGATCTGGATATCCCCGCCCGTCCGAGAGCAGCACCCTGAATTTGAGGAAGGGATCGC
This sequence comes from Candidatus Latescibacterota bacterium, assembly GCA_022820705.1. Taxonomy (GTDB): domain Bacteria; phylum Latescibacterota; class UBA2968; order UBA8231; family UBA8231. The sequence goes on from JAJEEZ010000644.1 coordinate 3,388, forward strand.
CATCCTCGGCGAAGCGCACGACCACCCTTTTGGCGATCACCGTTCGCCCCAGTTCCACGTCTAAAAACCAGTCTCTCAGTGGGTCGGCCGGATCGGGCTCCCAGTAGGTGGCTTGGTCCCCGTCTATTATGAGCGGGGCCTGCACGGGGTTGCTGCCCGCCCTGTAGATCCCCCCCACTAATGTGTCTTCATTGGCCTGCGCGGTCTCGAACTCCGCGGCGTTGAGCGCGGCGTTGATGTCGCGGCGCAGGAAGCGGGGCAATACCACCCCTTCCGCCGCAACTACGTGCGTCCCCGCCGGTGCCTCCCAGGCGGCCCAGTGCGCCGCTTGATCGACGACGACCTCGTTGCGCGTCAGCCGGTAGCCGGTCTGCGCGGTGAGAGTGGGGGAATGCGTCAACAATAGACAGAGTACTACCGGCCAGGCCCGCCCGATAAACGCCCTTGGATTCACGCCGTCAGTCCAGCTAGGAAACAGTCTATTCATCTCAGTACACCACTCCCACCGAGCCCCAGCGACGCTCCGACCCCTCGTCGGCTTCTACGCGCAACTCGTACAGATACAGCCCCGGTGGCACCAATAAACCCCGATCATCCGTCCCATCCCACTCCAGCGCATAAGCCCCGTTGTTGTCCATTCCCTCATAGGCTCGTCGCACCCGGCGACCGGCCAAGTCATACAGCTCCAGAGTCACCGCCGCCTCAGTAACGAGCTTCAACAGCGCATAACGCAGTGCGAAGGCGTCGTTGGCCCCATCGCCGTTGGGCGTAAACAACCGGGTCCCCGCCAACTGCGCCACCAGCGGCACGCTGCCGTCCGCGAAGCGCACGACCAGATTGGTCCCTGCTAGCGAGGGATCCACATCGCGCTCATCAGCCGCTTGGTACGCCTCTTCGAGCTGGCCATCGGCGTCCCGGCGATCGAATGCCCGCACCTCAAAGCGCGTGTAGTCGCGGAACACAGTGCCGCGAAAGACGATCTGCACAAAGGTCCCCGTCTGCTCGATGTGCCGCCACAAGTTGACGTCGAAGCCCTCGCCTAACTCGTAGGTGGCGGAAAAGGAAACCTCTTCGTCATCGACGAGTATCCGCTCGATTTCCGCTACCTGCGCGGCCGTGCGCACCTGCAGGAAGCGGAAGCCCGTAGCTCGTGGATCCGGGCCTTTGTCGGGGCGCAGGCGCACTTCCATAGACAAAGTAAAGCGCGTCTCAACGCCCGGCTGCACGACGCCGGGGCTGATCTCGGCCAGCAGGCTGCTGACCAGCGGCGGCCGCGCAATTTCGAAGACCAGCCGCCTGAGCACGGCTCCCGGCGAGGTCAGGCGCACCTTGAACTGCAAGAAGCGGCGCAACCCCGGCGAGCGCACCAGACCGCCGCTGACCGTCTGCCAGCTACTCCACGTCGGGTTGGGTTTGACCGGCCCCTGTTCATCGGCGGGCAATGCTTGGTAATCCTCTCTGCTCACCCGCTGCAGCCCGTCCTCCGCTTGAAGGTCTATGCTGAAATAGAGCTCGGGATAGCGATCGGGGCCGGTGCGCGTCTGCACCACGGCAGGGGCGTTTTCTATGGAGCCGCCCTCGTAGCGCACCTTGCCCCAGACGATGTTGTTATAGCGCGCCCTGATCGGCCTAGAGACATAAGTGCCCAAGGGTGCGTTGGCCGCGCCGTAGATTTCCACTTCCGCCAATTCCCACTCGCGCTCCGTGCTAGGCTCTATGAGTACATAGCGCACGTCGCGGCTATCGATGCGCTTTTCCACCACAGGCTCGACGTTGGGGGTGGAGGGGAAAAAGCTGATAGCCGAGTCGTACTCCGCTTGGCTTTCGGCCTTAGTGTAGAGGCGAAAAACCTGGAGGAAGCGGCGTCTGTTCTGGCGGTCAAGGCGCGGGAAGAGGCGGACGCGATCGACGCGGAAGACGGCACCGAGGTCAATCTCGACGGGCGTACTGCGGTTGATATCGTCAAACTGATCTGGATCGAAGGCCGTAGAGGCATTGCCGTCTTATAGCAGAGCGCCGATGGGCACGCTGAAGGGTCCATCGAGGTCTGTCACCACCCCCACTGCCTTGCCTCCGCGCTCGGCCAAGCGCAGCGACAGGATTTCGC
>JAJEEZ010000335.1:0-7738 GCA_022820705.1 Candidatus Latescibacterota bacterium
CTCTACATCTCGCTGCTGTACAAGGTTATGAAGGAAAAGGGCTGCAACGAAAGCTGAATCGAGCATATGCACCGGATCTTCGCCGATTTCCTCTATGCAGATGCCTCCACCGACGCCGAAGGACGCATCCGCATCGACGACCGCGAAATGCGCGAGGATGTGCAGCGGGAAGTCGCTGCGCTATGGGAGCAGGTCAACACTGAAAACCTCGAAGCGCTGTCCGACATCGAAAGCTACCGCTCCGAGTTCCTCGGGCTTTTCGGCTTTGGCCTTGCGGGCGTTGACTACGCGGCAGACGTCGATCCCGAGCGGGGACTGTCATGAGGAGCCACCGGATGACGCGCAATCGCGAGATAGAATTGCGCGTTCTATCGCCGCACCGGTCTCAAGCGCCACCTCGCGTCTGCTCAAACTGGCCCTTTTAGCGTGCGTTTTAATACCCAGCCTTATTGCCTCTTACTAGCGCCCCTAGTCTGGCTGACGAATCCCCTGTGGGCGCAAGTCGATATCGAAAGCCTGCGCCGGGACGATCAAGTGGGGTTTTTCGGTTCCGTGGCAATTGACCTGACGTTGCGGGCTGGCAATGTCGAGTTATTCGAATGCGGTCCCGAGCTTTCCCTCAGTTACGGCCGCGCCGAGGACACGTTCATTTTTATCGGCTCAGGCGACGCCGGCTGGGAGGGTAAGGAGCGTTTTTCCAATGAAGCGCTGGCGCATCTGCGCTATGTCCGCGCCTTGGGCTCGCGGCTGCACGGAGAAGCCTTCGGACAAGTTAATTACGACCGATCCCGGCGCTTGGATTTTCGCGGCCTTGTCGGCAGCGGCATCCGTTTGGCTCTCATCGCCGGGGGAGAGTCATCTTTTTGGCTAGGCTCATCGTTGATGTTTGAGCACGAGCAAAATGAGGTCACCGCGGCAGACAGTCATGCGGCTCAAACCTCTCTTGTCCGCTGGAGCAACTACTTGTCGGCGGATATCGAGCTCGGTGAAGCAGCCCAGCTAGCGGGAACGGCCTACGTGCAGCCTGCGGTGCGGCAATTCGACGACTATCGCGTTTTGTGGGACGTGGTCTTGAAAGTGTCGATCACCGAAGCGCTATCCTCGACTACGTCCGTGGCATTTCAGCGCGACAGCGATCCGCTCCATGGAGTGGATGGAAGCGATTTTAGCCTAACAACGGGTTTAGCACTCGATTGGAACTGAGCAACGAAGTAGTCTGTGACCCTGTGGAAAAATGGACTAGGTACTAACCGATTTTTCGGCGTAGATGAAGAGCACCGCTACGCCGTTCAGCCAGCGGCGGCAATCCTTCCTCCACTCAATAGGTCGCCCGACCGCCGCTCACGTCAAAGCACTGGCCCGTGGCAAAAGTCGATTCGTCCGAGACTAAAAACAAAATGGTCGCCGCCACTTCTTCGGGGCGGCCCAAGCGACCGAGGGGAATTTTGGCGGTCAAAAAATCGACGCGGTCCTGGTCCATGCCCTGCAATATCGGCGTGTCAATCAGGGCCGGAGCCACGCAATTGACGCGGATGCCGCAGTCCAAAACCTCTTTGGCTAGCGTCTTGGTAAAGCAGATGACGCCCGCCTTGGACACGGAGTAGGGAGCCATATTGGCGTTGCCCTCTTTGCCGGAGATAGAGGCCAGCGAACAGATGACTCCACTCTGTTGCGGCAGCATGTAGTGCAAAGCCGCCCGCGAGCACAGAAAGGTTCCCTTGAGATTGATGTCGAGGACGCGGTCCCAGTCGTCTTCGGCTAAGTCTCTGACCGGCGTGTCCGTGCCGACAATGCCGGCATTGTTGACCAAGATGTCGAGGCCACCCAACTGGTCGGCCACTTGGGCAAAGGCCCGGTCAACCGAAGCGGCCTGGGCCACATCAGCGGCAAGGCCGATGGTCGAATCACCTATTTCAGTAGCCGTCCGTTGTGCGCCATCGGCGTCGATGTCGAGAATGGCCACTCGGGCACCCTCGGCAGCGAGGCGCTGAGCAATGGCGCGGCCTATGCCGCGCGCGGCACCAGTGACAATGGCGTTTTTTCCCTTGAGAGGTTGCGGGTCCATTTGGTTTTCTAAGCTCCCTAATTAGCAATAGATTAATCATCGCCAAAATTGGCGGACATCTCGCGATTGGGATGCTGAGCGGAGTCGAAGCATCCCATACCCGATACCCGTGCGTAACGTCAGTTCATAATTGTCGGTTTTATAGCGATATCGAGGAAAAAGCAATGCCCAATGATAGGCTTTCCACAGGCAGTGGAGCAAATGCAGTGGCGGTGGTTTTGCTGCTAGCCTCAATCCTCCCCAAAGCGGCAGCCGAGACTCTATTCGTCGAGGTGCAGTCGGGTATTGACTTTACCAATGTCTCTGGCACTCCCGAGAAGAAGTACATAATTGAGACCCAAGCCGCGGGTGTAACCACATGGGACTACGATCTCGATGGAGACCCCGATTTGTACTTTACCATTGGTTCTCACCTCGAAGGGGAGGGAGCTCCCACAAACGCCCTATTTCGCAACGACGGCGGACAGTTCGCCAACGCAACAGCAGGTAGCGGCGCGGGCTTGCAGGGATGGAGCATGGGGGCCACGCCGGCCGACTACGACCTCGACGGCGACGACGATCTCTACGTCACGCGCTGGGGTCGCAACGCCTTGCTCCGCAATGAGGGCGGGGGGCGCTTCACCGAGGTCGCTGCGCTCGCCAAAGTCGATGACAACCGCTGGGGCATCGGCGCGGCATTCGCCGACTACGACCTCGACGGCGATCTCGACCTCTACGTCGCAAACTACATCGAGTTCGAACTCAATGGGCCCCCGTTCTACGACAAGTGGTGTAATCACAGGGGAATAAAGGCCGCTTGCGGTCCAGCCGGCTTCAACGCAGAAAGAGATGTCTTATTCCGCAACGACGGCAACGGCAGCTTTAGCGACGTGAGCGCGGCTGCGGGGATTGACAACCCACCTCGTTATGGTATGCAAGTCGCTTGGGGCGATCTCGACGCGGATGGCGATCTCGACGCGTACGTGGCCAACGACGGACACGCCAATTCTCTATTGCGCAACGACGGGCGCGAGAAATTCGCTGATATCGGCATATCGTCGGGCGCGGCCTTCAGCGGCGATGGCCGATCTCAAGCGGGGATGGGAGTAGCGCTTGGCGACGGCGACGGCGACGGCTTGTGCGACATCTTCGTCACCAATTTCTCCCAAGACCACAACACGTACTACGAGAATACAGGCACCGGATTTTTCACTGACATCAGTGGTCAAGCAGAGCTAGCCGGCAGTAGTCGTCCCTTCATGGGGTGGGCCACCTTCTTTTTTGACTTCGACGGCGATACCGACCTAGATCTATTCGTCGCCAACGGCCACCTCATGCCCGCCATTGACCATGCCGGTAGCGGGCTACACTACGCGCAGACAAACCTGCTATACCGCAATGACGGGGGCAGCAGATTTACAGAGGTCAGTGAGCGCGCTGGACCTGGATTTGGCTTGGCGAGGGTGAGTCGCGGCGCAATCCACGGCGACCTAGACGGCGACGGCGACCCCGATATTGTAGTAGCCAATCTCGACGCGCCGCCAAGTTTACTGCGCAACGACGGCGCCCGCATTCATCACTGGCTGGGACTGGACCTGCACGGTCCACCCGGAAACCGCCACGGGATTGGTGCTCATGTCCTAGTGCGGTTGGGGGGCCGCGAGCAGCACCGCCAAGTATTCAGCGGCGACGGGTTTATGGGGCAAAACGACCCGCGCCTGTTCATCGGGCTGGGAACGGCGCGCCTTGTGGACTACTTGGAGGTGCGCTGGCCTTTCGGGCTAGTGCAGCACTACCAGAACCTGACCGCAGATCGTCTCTACCTGATCCACTACCAAGACGGGCTCACAGCCCGAGGAAAGTCTTGGACGCGATAGCGTCCGAGGCGGTCGGCACCCTTTATTTTTGGAGGTATGCGATGCGAATCACCAGAGTCAAGACGTACATCGTGGACGGCGGTTTCCGTCCCTGGACCTTCGTGAAGATCGAGACCAGCGACCCAGGCCTCGTGGGATGGGGGGACTGCACCGACTGGGGCTCTCCCGGACCCGTGGCGGCGACCGTAGAACGGTACGCCGAGCGGATTATCGGCAAGGATCCCATGGCGAGCGAGGCGATCTGGTGGGAACTATCCGCCTTCTCGGTTCGCCACACCGGAGGCATTGCCTACAAGGCGATGTCCGGCATTGACTCGGCCCTGTGGGACATCCGCGGCAAGGTTCTAAACGCGCCCGTGTGGCAACTGCTCGGCGGCCGCATGCGGGACCGGCTCCGGCTTTACTGGTCTCACTGCGGTACGACCCGGACTGGACCGTGGACGCAGAAGTTGGGGTTGCGGCCAGTGCGGACGATTGCCGACTTAGAGGAATTGGCTAGGGAGGTGCTGGAGCGCGGCTTCACGGCGATCAAAACAAACCTGATGCCCTTGGAGGACGATCCCGAGGGTACCGGTGTGCCGAGCGGCCTCGGCGATGCACCCTCCTCTGTCCTGCGCCACGCGGAGCGAATAATCGGCACCTTCCGGGAGACCCTCGGACCGGATGTGGGGATCGCGCTGGATGTGGGATTCCACTTCAAGTTGGGCGGCGCAGCGCGACTCGCTAGGGCCTTGGAGCCGTACGACCTGATGTGGCTTGAGACGGAGACCCTCGACGCCACAGCGCTGCGGACCATCCGCGATTCTACGACCACGACGATCTGCACCGGCGAGAGCCTCTTTGGCACCGCCGACTTTCGACCTTTCCTCGAACTCCACGCCCAAGACGTCGTCATGCCCGACCTAGCCTGGAACGGGATCGCAATGGGCCGGCGGCTCGCCGACCTAGCTCACGCTTACGACGTGCTATTTGCCCCCCACAACTGCCATAGCCCGCTGACGACGCTGGTCTCGGCCAATGTCTGCGCCACCGTTCCCAATTTCTACATCTTGGAATTCGATGTGGACGACGCGCCGTGGCGAGACGACCTAATGAGTCACCCCTTTGAAGTGCAGGACGGACACCTGATTGTACCGGAACGACCCGGTCTAGGGTCGGACTTGATCGAATCCGAACTTGCCAAGCACCCCCCCGACCACTACCCCGACGCGCGCTGATGCTATGACTACGCAGGGGCAGCCGGATTTGCCGGCTGGTGGAGGGCGCGTGTTTACCGTGCGTGCCTTTCTCCTCGGTTGCCTGCTGACGGCGTTCCTTGGAACTGGCCCGCTTTATGTCCAGTTCGTCCATCACACGGCACCGCTCAACGCCGACTCCATCACGGCCGGTGCCGTGTTCCTGTTTTTCCTACTCACCTTTGTAGTCAATACCGCACTGCGGAAAATCCATCCCCCCTGGGTGTTTACAACGGGCGAACTCGTCGTCATCTACACGATGATGATCGTGGCTTCCACGATCCCGACCAAGACGCTGATGGCGAATATGATCCCCGTTCTACCAGGAGCTACTTATTACGCCACGCCGGAGAATGAGTGGGCCGAACTGATCTTGCCCTTGATCCCGGATTGGATAGGACCCCACGACCCGCTCGCAATAAAGTATTTCTACGAAGGAGCCCCCTCCCATGTCTCGGTCCCGTGGGGGGCATGGCTAGTGCCCTTCGCGGCGTGGGGGATCTTTATCGCCTCCTTCTTTGCCGTGATGATCAGCAGCATGGTGATCGTCCGGCGTCAGTGGGTGGAACACGAGCGGCTCGTTTTCCCCTTGACCCAAGTGCCGCTGGAGATGCTCCAGCCGCCCCAAACAGGGCGCATCCTAGGATCCCTTTTCCGGCAACCGCTGCTGTGGGTGGGAATCGCGCTGCCTTGGATCGTACTGAGCACGCATGGGCTACATGCCTATTTCAACTACATCCCTAGGATCGAGACGAACACTTACTTCGAGCTATTCAGGGATACCACCCCGTTCCGCGTTCTCCTGAGCTTTTCCGTTATTGGGTTTACTTACCTAGTGAATCTGGAAATCGGATTTAGCCTCTGGTTCTTCCACGTGCTGATGAAGCTACAGTCGGGCCTGCTGAACATTATCGGCTACGACATCCCAGGACGCGAAGAGGTCTTTGTCGGCGGGGGAGGAACGGTCGCGGTCGGCCACGAGGCGATGGGGGCCACCATCGCGCTGGTTTTGTTCGTCCTGTGGACCAGTCGCCGGCATCTAGCCTCGGTCTTCGGCAAAGCCTTCGGCACCGCCCCACACGTGGATGACAGGGACGAGATCATGTCCTACCGGGCAGCGGTGATTACTCTATTGGTTGGGTTAGTCGGCATGGGTCTGTGGCTCAACGCTAGCGGGATGCCGCTGTGGCTCACGCCCTTCTTCGTGGGCACTGCCTTTGCCGCGTTTTTTGCCCTGACCCGGATCATCGCCGAAGGCGGCGTCGGCTTTTCCCGGACTCAACTCGTCCCGGCTGTGTTCACAGTTTACACCTTTGGGACAGGGCTCGTGGGGCCTACGGGACTGACCAGTCTAGGCTTCACCTACACCTGGAGTTCCGAGATCCGCTCCCCGCTGATGGCGTCGGTAATGCACGCGCTGAAAATGATGGACAGCATTGGCGTTCGCCGACCGCGGCCCCTCCTAGCTGCCATTGTGCTGGCGGCGCTGATCGGCACGGTCTGTTCGGGCCTGATGACCGTGTGGCTCGCCTATACTTATGGGGGAATCAATTTGCAGCGCTGGGCTTTCTTAGGATTGCCCCAGACAATTTTCGGGTTCGTGGGAGACAAGCTGCAAAACCCCCTCGGCAGCGACATCACCGTGCCGCGGGTCGCCTTTGCAGGGTTGGGCGGCACCATCATGGCTGGACTGATGTACGCCCGGCACCGGTTTATCAACTGGCCACTTCACTATCTAGGTTTTCCCATCGCCACGTCGTTGCCGATCAGCGTAGGTTGGTTCAGTATTATGATTGGGTGGCTGTTTAAGCTGTTTATCGTGCGCTATGGGGGAGTGCGTCTGTACCGGACAATACGGCCCTTCTTCATCGGCCTGATCGCCGGACAGATTAGCTGCGGTGCGAGCTGGATGGCTATAGACTACTTGACGGGCATGGTGGGCAATTGGGTGAGCGTGGGAGTACCCTGACTTTTGCCGCTGGCAAGCGGACGATAAAGGAAACTGTGAGGATATGGGCATCCAACATGAGTTGAACGATTCGAGCTACGGTGTGCTTGTCAATACCATTTTGCGTCCATCTGCGTCTATCTGCGGATCATCTCGGGAATGATGTAGGATAGCTATATGAGACATCGTCAAAGGAGGATGTATGAAAAAATGGATAGCTGTAACGCTAGTAATAACGGCCTTGCTCCCTGGCCTCTGGACGCGGGAAGCAGGAGGCGCTGACCGGCCTGTGATTACTCTTCGCGGCGAACTGGCGCATTTGTCCATCGATCTAGCGGGCGGCGGTATCGTCGATTTTCACCTGCTGTCCAACGGCATCAATCCGCTCAAGTGGGAGGGCGAAGGAGGTGGGTTGGAGCCGCGCAATCGCGGGCACTTTCTGTGTCTGGACCGCGTGGGTCGGCCGTCGGCCGCAGAGCAGGCCAATGGCATGCCCTTTCACGGCGAGGCGGGGAGCAGTATGTGGGAACTCCTCGGCGAGCCGGAGCAACAAGGCGATGCCGTCGTGGCGGAAATGAGCACCCACCTGCCATTGGCGGGGATGCACGTGCGACGCGTCGTACGGCTAGCAGGG
>JAJEEZ010000433.1:0-3218 GCA_022820705.1 Candidatus Latescibacterota bacterium
CCTCAAAGAACAAGTGCAATACGGCCCCGATGGCATCACCAGCCGCGATTGGGAGACGTACTCCGTCTTGCACTTTGCAGAAATCCCCCCCGTCTCAGTCAAACTGCTCGACCAACCCGGCTCGCCCAGCCTCGGCAGTGGCGAAGCCGCTCAGGGGCCGACACCCGCCGCCATCGCCAACGCGGTCTTCGATGCCGCAGGGGTGCGATTGCGCCAAATGCCCTTTACGCCGGAGCGCGTCGGGGCCGCGTTGCGGGAACTATAAAATCCCAATCACATCTTTCGCTGAGGAGTAATCCCATGAGCCGCGATCTTCCCCGGACCATTTTAGGCCGCACCAATCTCGAGGTTACCCGATTCGGCATTGGCGGCACGTATTGCGAGACGGTCGATGGATACAGGGCGGCGCTCGACTGCGGCGTCAACTATATCGATACGGCACGCAGCTATCTAGGTGGTGAAGACGAGAAGGTGATCGGCCAAGCGATCGAGGGCCGGCGTCACGATCTCATTGTAGCCAGCAAATCCGCGAAGCGCGATGCCGAAGGGGCACGCAACGAGTTGCAAACCTCTTTGCGCGCGCTCAAAACAGACTACCTCGATATTTTCCAACTCCACCATTTAAACACCGAGGAGGAACGCAACCAAGCTCTGGGCCCCGGCGGAGCATTAGAAGCCGCCCAACAAGCCCGTGAAGAAGGCTTAGTGCGCTTCATCGGCGTCACTGGACACGATTGGGTGCAAGTGGAACAGGCGGTCCGCACCGGTCATTTTGATACGGTACTTTGCTGGTATAACTGCGCGATGAAAGAGCCGGAAGAAACGGTTTTTCCCGCCGCGCAGGCCGCCAATACGGGCGTGGTGATTATGAACGCCTCGCGCAACGAGCGGCTGCTAAAAGGCCCCGGCGCACCCGCTCCTGAACAATTCTATCGCTACGTGCTCAGCCACGACGCCGTGCATACCACGGTCATGGGTTTGCGGAGTGTCGATCTTTTTGCGCGAGTTGCCGCTGGTTTGTCGGAGCGCGTGGTGATCACGCCGCAAGAGCGGGCTGAGCTTGAAGCTTATGGGGCAGAGCAGCGGGCGGCTGGAGTATTGGATTGAGTGCCAATTCGTCCCGATGTATATCGCCTGAAGGGACGATTAACGGCTCCTAAGTAGGTCAACGGACCGCTTCTGGATGGCTCGCTACCTTTTTCGCATTATCGCTTTCCACCTCTAACCGGAGCCTAAACAAAATGTCGAATCCTCTTCTCAGCGCCGCCGAAAGCCGCCAAAACCGCGTAGCCGAATCGTGGGGCCATCTGACTTGGTTGGCGGGTCGTCCGCAGGGCAATGTCGAGGGCCTCACGTTGGGCCGCGTCGTTCTCAAAGCCGGCCAGGCCAATCCGCGCCACGCCCACCCCAATTGCGAAGAAGTGCTCTATTTGCTCGCTGGTCGCGTAGAGCACAGCTTGGGCGACGAGTCTTTTACGCTGGAAGCTGGCGATACGCTCGCCATTCCGCCCGGCGTCTTCCACAACGGAATTAGCCTCGGCCCCGAGGACGCGGATATGATCGTGGCCTACTCGGAAGGCGACCGCCAATTCGTCCTAGAAGAAGACGGTTCGTGACTCGCAGCGGCTATCAGCACATGGTGCTCGAATACTACGTTGGCCGCCTGTGTGCTCAACTGCAAGACTTGGGGTTGACCAAGTACATCTGCACAAAGCCTAACCGCGCACTGCAATGGACGCCTATAACCAAGCCGACTTGCAGAGCCATTTAGAAGCCTTGGGCGTCGAAGCGGGGGATATGCTCTTTATCCATTCCTCGTTCAAGAGTCTGGGGCCTGTCGCTGGGGGAGCGCAGACTGTGGTTGATGCCCTTCAAGCGGCGGTCGGTCCCGAGGGGCTTATCCTGATGCCCTCGTTTCACCTGATAGAACGGAGCGAACGAGCGCGCCGCTGGGACTGGGCTACTACTCCTTCGACCGTGGGGTGGCTGACCGAGTTCTTTCGCTGCTTACCCGATACCTATCGTTCGGATCACTACTCTCACTCGGTAGCGGCCCGAGGGCACGGAGCTGCGGATTTTGTCGCGGATCACTTGCGTCAGGAGGGTCATACGTCGTCTTGGGATCTGGCTCCTTGGGGACGGACCTATGGCACTCACTCGCCCATGTTTCGCGCCTATCGACGCGGCGGCAAAATTCTCATGCTGGGCGTCGATTACCAGACTTCTACCTACATTCATCTGGTCGAGGTGCTCTACTGGCATCACTTGAAGCGAACTGATCCCCAAGCCGCTTATCCCGCCTTGGACCGTCCGCGTCTGGGCGACTTTTGGGACGCTACTGGTCCGCTGACACGAGGCTTCGTCGGCGAGTCCCCGTGCCGACTTTTTGCCATAGATGTGTACGTCGATACTCTGCTGGCTGAGGTTATGGCGAACCCCGAGTGCTATTTGGCCTGATTCTGACCGTCGCGATCAGACGCGCATTCGCAGCATGGGACGGCCAAAAGACACTTCGAGGAATTGTCCGGTGTGCGCCGAGCGCGTGCCGGGGGGCATGAAGTGGATGACAAAGGCGCGGCGCTGGCGATCGGTTTGGTTGGGTGGAGTGTAGTGGAGGGTTTGGCAGTGGTGGAAGAGTGCGCCGCCTGCGGGTAGGTCGATGACGGCGGCTTGGGCTGCATCGACTTGGTCGCCGTAGTCGAGTAAGGCACTGGTCTGCTCTGAGCGCTCGTGCCCGACGGGCGTCAGGTGCGATTCGGGCAGCAGGTGCATGGCTCCGTTGGTCTCATCGACGTCGTCGAGCGTCATCCAGCAGCTAACTAAGTTGGCCGGCATACATTTCCAGTAGGCGTTGTCTTGGTGCCAAAAGACGGGGCCGCCGTGGTGGGCGGGTTTGTACAGGGCTTGGTCGTGGAAGAGCTGGATGTTCGGGCCGATGAGGTCTTCGGCAATGTCGAGGATGCGGGTGTCGTAGAGCAGTTGTCGGAAGTGGATGCTGCGCTCGCACATTTGCATGATTTGCAACATCTGCTCGTCGGCGCTGTTCTTTTCGTCGAGGTCGTCGGTATCGCTGATGGATAGGTTGCGGAAGCGCCCGTTCTGGCGCGCCTCGGCAAAGAGGCGGTCGTATTCATCGCGCAGCAAGGCGACGAGGTCGTCGTCGAGCAGCTTGCCGATTGTGATGAAGCCGCGACGGCGGAATAGGTCAATCTGCTCTT
>JAJEEZ010000269.1:0-14931 GCA_022820705.1 Candidatus Latescibacterota bacterium
GCAACGAGGCATCTACCATCGACACCGGCTCGTCAGCCACAATCACGCGCGGGTCGAGCAACAACGCCCGCGCCACCATGATGCGCTGCCGCTGACCGCCGCTTAGCTGATGGGGATAACGCCCGAGGGTCTCCTCCGGACGCAGCCCGACCGCTTGCAGCCCTTCCTCGATCCGCTGCCGCCGCTCAGCGCGCGACAACTCCGGGAAGAACTTGGCAATCGGCACCGTCAGGGAATGATCCACCCGGTAGAACGGATTGAACACCTCAAAGGGATCCTGAAACACAGCCTGCACCTGCCGCCGAAACGTCTGCCGCGCCTTGGAGTCGAGATCGCGCAGTTCCGTGCCTTGGTAGCGCACCGATCCACTGGTCGGCGGCAAAATGCCCAGTAGCAGGCGCGCCAAAGTAGTCTTGCCGCTACCACTTTCACCAGCAATAGCCACCACCACAGGATCGTCCTCCGGGATCACCAGCGAGGCGTCGGCGACCGCGACGGTCTGCTGCCGGTCGAACACACCGCCGCCAAAAGCCCGGCTAGCACCCCGCGCTTCTAACAGTGGCGTACTCACGAGATGCCTCGGCTGAGCTTGTCGAAGCCCCCGGCGTGCAGATGACAAGCCGCCTGGCGCTCAGCAGCCACCTCTTCCAACTCCGGCACGCTGTCCGAGCAGCTATCCATCACCTGCGGACAACGCGGATAGAAGGGACACCCCGGCGGCGGCTCAAGCAATGAAGGCGGCAATCCGGGAATGCCGCGAAACACGCCCTTGCGCTCCAGCGACGGCAGACTTTCTACCAGCATCCGCGTGTACGGATGCAGCGGCTCTTCGAGCAGACTTTGCACCGGCCCAAGTTCAGCCAATCGGCCAGCGTACATCACGCCGATGCGGTCCACGCACTGTGCCATCAACCCCATGTCGTGACCCACCAAAATCACCGCGGCGTCGAGTTCCTGCTGCACGCGGAACAAGGTATCCATCACCCGCTTCTGCACGACCACATCCAAGGCACTAGTCGGCTCGTCAGCGATAATCACCTGCGGCCGCAAGGCCACGGCAATAGCCATGCCCACGCGCTGCTTCATGCCGCCGCTGAGTTCGTGGGGGTACATGCGCGCCGTCGCCGGGTCCAATTCAACCAGTGCCAGCAGACTTCTAACCCGCTCCTGCAGAGCCTCGCGGTCCGGCCGCTCCTCGTGCGCCTCAATCGTGTCGGCGATCTGCGCACCCACGCGCATCACCGGATTAAGCGAGTTCATCACACCTTGGGGAATTAGGGAAATCCGCGAAAAGCGCACGCTCCGCATCTCTTCCTCAGCCAGCGACAACAACTCCAATTCGTCGAGATCAACCCGCCCCCCCTCAATCCGTCCGGGCGGCCGAATCAGTTGCATCAAAGCCATCGCCGTCGTCGATTTGCCCGATCCCGACTCGCCCACCAAGCCCAGCCGCTCCCCCGACCGCAACTCAAAGCCGACGCCCTCCACGGCGCGCACCGGCCCCCTCGGAGTGTGGTAGTGAACGCGCAGGTCCTGCACCCGCAACACGACGCGGCTCACGACGAGACCTTCCATATGCGCGGATTGGCGATGCGGTCCAACCCCATAGAGACGAGGAACAAGCCAATGAAAATCAGCACGATCATCGCAATCGGCGGTGCCCACCACCACCACATTCCCCGCAGCAGCGAAGTGTAGTACAAAGCCCAGTAAATGGTCATCCCAAGCGTAGGCTCGTTCTGCGGCCCCAAACCCAGCGCTTCTAGCCCGATCGAGGCCAACACCGCCGCCCCCACGGCACTGACAAAGCTAGCCGCCAGATAGGGCAGCAAATTCGGCAGCAACTCTCGAGCGATAATTTCCAAGTCCTTCATGCCAGAAAGCCGCGCCACCTGCACGTACGCGCGCTCGCGCATCGACAGCACCTGCGAGCGAATCGTGCGCGTCGGCAGCATCCACGCCAGCGAGGCCACCACGAGGGCCATCATATCGACCGTAACAGCCGTACGCAGCGAAGTGGCCAGCACCACGAGGAACAGCAGGCCAGGCACAGTCAGCAGCACGTCGGCAGCACCCCGGATCAGGGTGTCCACCAAGCCACCAAAGTACCCAGCGAGGAAGCCAAGGATAATACCGATACCAAGTCCCACAGCACCGGCGAGAAAGCCAACCCTAAGCGTAAGCGGCGTACCCGCCACCATCACCGCAAGCAAATCCCGCCCCGCCGCGTCCGTGCCGAGAAGATGCTCCAGCGACGGCGACAAGTTGGGTTCCGCCGAGCCGACGCGGGCCAGATCCGTATCGACGAACAGGGTCCCCACCGGACCAAAGGCGAGTACCACAAAGACGACGATTAAGCCGGCCGCAAGCTGGGGGTGGCGGCGCGCCGCCGCGAAGATCGGCGAGAGCGTCATCGGCGGTAGGCAATGCGCGGATCGAGAAGCGGATACACCAAATCGAGAATCAAGGTCACCACGGCGATGGCGAGGATAACCATGAGTACGACGCCGTAAATGACAAAGTAGTCAAAAGTCTGCACGGCCCGGTACAGCACCGTGCCGACACCCGGATATGCGAACACCACCTCCACCAGCACGGCCCCAGACACCACGTAGCCCATGGCCAGCGCCAAAGCCGTAGTCTGCGGCAACAGCGCGTTGCGCAAGGCGTAGCGGAAGAAAATCTCGCGGCTCTTCAGACCCCGCGCCTCGGCGTAGTTGACGTAGTCCTCGCCTTGGACAGTCACCATCATACCGCGCATCGACAAAGCCCAAAACCCCACTGACGACAGCACAATCGACAAGGCGGGGACAATGGAGTGATAGATCACGTCAATAGCAAAGGCCAACGTCGGCCCCGGCAGCGTCCCCAAAGTAAAACCACCGCCGAGCGGAAAGGCGCGCAGAGTGAAACCTAGAAGAAAGACGAGAACTAGTCCGAGCAAGTAATAAGGAATCGCCGACAGCGCCAAGAACGGCGCGGCAAAGTAGTGTAGGGCACCGGGTGATCGCGGCCAAGCCAGCAACGCGCCGAGCACCGTGCCGAGAGCAAAGGCAATCAGCGTCGCCGTCGTCAGCAGCCCAAGCGTCCACGGCAAGGCGCGCATGATAATGTCAGAAGCACGGCTCGGAAAGTTGGCAATGGAGACTCCAAAGTCGAGGCGCGCCACATCCCCTAAATAGCGCAAGTACTGCTTCCACAGCGGCTGATCGAGACCGAAGCGAGCCTCGTACGTGGCCACCACAGCCTCCATATCAGTCTTACCCGCGCCGCCGAAGGACACCGCCTGCAACAGGCGCTCGCGGATGGGATTCACCGGGGCCATCCGAGGCATCAAGAAGTTGATGGTAGCCCCCGCCCACACGATCAGCAGAAACACCCCGAAGCGTCGAAAGACGTAGTTAAGCGACAAGTCAACTCACTCCGCGTCGAAGAAGCCGAGGTCCTCGCGCGCCGCGCTGCGCGCCACTTCCTCGTCGAGTGTGACTCCGAGACCGGGCGCTTGCGGCAATGGGATCCGCCCATTGACGATAAGATCGCGTTCCACCGTGAGACTATTCCACAGCTCGTTGTCGAGATGGTGGAACTCCAACACCTGAAAGTTGGGCGAAGCAGCGCACGTGTGGCACATGGCCACAGTGCCAATCGGGCTACAAATGTTGTGCGGTGAAATCGGGATGTAGTAAATGTCGGCCAAATCGGCGATGCGCCGTCCCTCGGACAGGCCGCCGGCCTTGGCCAGATCGGGCGAGATAATATCCGTCGCCTGCGTCTCGACCAACTCGCGGAACCCGTGGCGCGTGTACAGGTTTTCGCCGGTGCAAATCGGCGTGCGCGTCGCGTTCTTCACTTCCTTGAGCGCGGCGACGTTTTCAGCCGGAATCGGGTCTTCCAACCACATCAAATCCAGCGCTTCCAAAGTATAGGCAACCTTGAGGATGTCGTGCGGCGCGTACGCCCAGTGGGCGTCAATGAGCAAATCCGTGTTGGGATGCAGCGCCTCGCGGAGCGCCGTAACCACTTCAATGTGGAAGGCGATGTCGCTGTTGCTCATGGTGCGGTTGTAGTGGTCGCGCCGGTCGGGACGCGGGTCGATGTCGAACTTGATGGCGTCAAAGCCCCGAGCTTCCACTTCCTTAGCCTTGGCCACCCAAGATTCGGGATTGTCGTCCTCGTCGCCAGCATGGCAGTCGTTGTACACGCGAATCGAGTCCCGATACGCGCCACCCAGCAACTGCCAGATCGGCACGCCAATCGCCTGTCCGGTAATATCCCACAGCGCCATCTCAATGCCGCTAATCGCGCTCATCACCGCGCCTTGGTAGTACCCCGACGCCGACATCGAGCTTTTCATATCGCGGAAGAGCTTATCGACGTTGCGCGGGTCTTGGCCAATGAGGGCGCGTTGGGTAAGGCGTTCATCGACCGCGATGTGGTGGACGCCGGCCCCGTGATATGCCTCGCCAATGCCGGTAATTCCCTCGTCGGTGCGCACCTTCACCAGCACCCACGGCATGGGTTGCAACAGCACAGCACCCACGTCAACAATTTTCATCGCTACCTCCGCGTATATACGTGCGTCTGTCAGTATCCTCAATCAGCGAGAGGCATTTATACAGCCATTGAGTAAGGACAGATGCCTTATTAAATTGAACATGACTCCAAAAACGCCGCCAATGTATCGCCTCCCCCACCCCTCGTCAAGCTCTCCGGGAGAACTGACGCCGCTCCCGATGCTTTGACGTTTTAACGCTATGAGGTTATCGCCTTTATGACTAATGCAACCAAACGAATCGCCATCGACTTTGATCCTGCGATTCACCGTGCCCTTCAGCGACAGGCCGCCGAAGCGAACCGGTCGATCTCCGCCTTGGTCAATGATGCGGTGAGGCGCACCCTAACCGAGGATGCCGAGGATTTGGGTGCCTTCGACGAGCGGGCCGCCGAACCCAATTTGCCGTTTGAGGATGTCGTCAAAGATCTCAAGCGCAGTGGCAAACTATAAAATTCAGATTAAGCCCTCTGCCGTACGGGAAATCGAGGTGATTCCGCAGAAGAAACAACGCCAGCGCATCATTGCTCGAATTCGCGCCCTGACGGACAATCCTCGTCCACGAGGGGTTGAAAAACTCTCTGGATCGGATCGCTATCGAGTGCGACAAGGAGCCTATAGAATCATTTATTTAATTGAGGACGATGCCCTAGTCGTCTATGTCGTGAAGGTTGGTCATCGCAGTACTATCTATAGATAGCGAGAGCCAATCTCTTTTTTTGCGTCTTTAACTCACCCTCCGTCAAGCTCTCTGGGAGAAACCACATGATCCGACTCAACCAACAGCAACTCAACTTTTTCGACACTTTCGGCTACCTCGCGCTGCCGGGGCTGATGGCCGACTGCATCGACGAGATCATCGACGCCTTCGAGCAGGTCTGGGCCGAGCGCGGCGGGGGCCACTACGGCCAACCGCACGACGGCGAACGCCGCTCCTGCATCGTGCCCTTCATCGATCAACACGAGCGCCTGTGTGCGCTGCTCGACGATCCGCGCATCGAGGGCTTGCTCGCCAGCCTGCTCGGCGACGACTTCAACTACAGCAGTTCCGACGGCAACTACTACGCCGGCGACACCCAGTGGCACTCCGACGGTTATCAGAAGGAAGTGCGCCACGTCAAGATCGCCTTCTACCTCGACCATCTGACCCGCGACACCGGCTGCCTGCGCGTGATCCCAGGCAGCCATCGCCACGGCGACCAGTACGCCGAGACGCTCGAAGCGAACGCACGGCAATCGCAGGACCAGTGGGGCATCTCCGGCGACCAAGTCCCAGCCGTCGCGCTGGAAATCGTCCCAGGAGACGTCGTCGTCTTCCAGCACAACCTCAAACACGCGGCCTTCGGGGGCAGTGGCCGCCGCCGCATGTTCACCATCAACTGCATGGTGCGCGTGCCCGACGATCAGATCGACCTCGTCAAACAAGACATCGCCGGGCTGGCCCGCTTCTGGGCCGAGCGCGCGTACGGCGAGACCATGCTCGCCACCGCAAGCAAACGCCGCATGGTACATCTCGAACAGCGCATGGCTAATGACGGCCACCTCAAAGAACTAGCGGCGAAGGCGCGGGCCGACATGCCCGAACCTTCGCGGGGATAGGAAAATCATGAGCAACCACTACGAATTCAAAATGGGGATGTACCTCGGCGAGCTGCAGCAGCCCTTCGAGCAATCGCTGGCCACAGCGCGCGACCTCGGCGCGCACTACGTCTGGTGCGGCACCCACTCCAACAATCGCAGCCTCTACGAGCTTGCCGACGCCGAGATAGACCAAGCCGCCGAACAGGTGGCCGCGCACGGTCTCGAGTTTTTCCTGCTCGACGGCGCGGGATTGTTCAAGACCGTGCATCTCGCCGAGCTTGAGCCGGGCAAAATGCTCGAACACGCCCAGTTCAAAGAGCATTTCACCAAACTGGAACGGTCAATGGAAGTTTCAGCTCGCCTAGGAATCGGCGCAGTCGGCTGCAGCAGCTTCGCTTGGCCGGCCGAGTACACCGGCGGCAAACCCACTTGGCCGATGCGCTGGGCAACGCGCGGCGGCATCATCTCCGACGGCGACATAGAAAAACTCGTCGAAGCATTCTCCATGTTCGCCGACCTCGCCGAGAAATACGACGTCGATATCGCCTTCCTAATGATGCAGTGGAACTACGGCAACACCAGCCGCAACTTCCGCCGCATCGTCGAAACTGTAGGCTCGCGGCGCTTCAAGGTGCTCTGGTGTCCAGCGGACAACTACAACTGCGGCGAAGTTGACAATGCCACCGCGGGCTTCGAAAACCTGCGCCCCTACCTACACGGCGTCCACGCCAAGGACCTGCGCACCATAAACGGTTCCACGCTTGAATTCGAATACACGCCCATCGGCGAGGGCCACGTCGATTACCCGACGATCCTGCGCAACCTGCGCGACAACCGCTGCGACGTCGTCCTGTCGATCGCCACCCACTTCCTACCGGCAAGTGGCTCGCGGCTCGAAGCCATGCAGACGAACTACGCCAACATCCGCAAGCTGATTGACGAGTTGTAGTAATACGTTAGGCAATCCAACAAGGAGTACGCATGACTGATTCAGCCCAGGGCGACAGCGTCGTCATTCTGTTCCGGGGCGGACGCTTGCCTCAGTGGCATCAACTCGACGAGTCGCAGCGGCGCGACTACGAGCGCCAACACGTGGACCTGATGCTGTCCGTCTCCGAACACCACGGCCTGATCGGCATACACGGCTACCGCCTGCTGGCACCCCAAAACAGTTGGGAGCGATTCTGGACCATCGAATTCCCAGACCTAGCCGGTGCCGAGGCCTGGATGGCGGCTGAGACAGAACCTCCGTACGGAAGCTACGGCTTCTACGACTACTCCCTCGCCCGCCGCTGGCAACCAGAGAGCCTAGCTTGGCTACCCCGCAAGCCCGAACCCCCCGTGGCCCCCGACGCAGATCCGCACGTGATCCCACCCCTAGCCGTCGATCCCTCCTCAATCGTCGTGCTCGCCTTCGGCGGCTGGCGTCGCG
This sequence comes from Candidatus Latescibacterota bacterium, assembly GCA_022820705.1. Lineage (GTDB taxonomy): Bacteria > Latescibacterota > UBA2968 > UBA8231 > UBA8231. The sequence continues at coordinate 7,566 of JAJEEZ010000269.1, forward strand.
GCTCCGACCAAGTTGACCCCCAGACGCGCGGCGACGAGGAGCGCCAGCAGCGACTGCAGGAGGTGGCCCGAGAGCACGACCTCATCCACGGGGAGGTCTTCCGCCTCCTCGGGACCAACACCGAAGGCGAGTTCCTCGGGATCTTAGAGTTCCCCCAGCTAGCCGGTGCCGAAGCCTATATCGAAGCCGAGAAGGCACCACCCGCCGGGTCCTATCACAAACGCAACTACCACCTCGCCAGGCGCTGGGCACCCGATTACTTTGTCACCTGGCCGCCGAGGACGGGCGACTGAGGAAACATGACGCACCTCCAACTCCTCTGCACCGGCACGCCCGCCCCACTAGCCCACCGAGGCGGCTCCAGCTATCTCGTCCAGACGGGAGACGAGACCTTGGTCTTCGACTGCGGCCCGGGATCAGTGCGGCGCATGCTCGAAGCCGGCCTCTCCTTACCCTCAATTGACCACCTATTCCTCACTCACCTGCACTACGACCACTGCGTTGACTTCGCCTACCTAGTGTTGACGCGTTGGGACCAAGGCGTCGGCCAGATCCCGGAACTGCGGGTGTACGGCCCGGCACCGACGGCGCACATGTCGCACCAGTTGTTCTCCGCCGATGGCGCCTTCGGGCCAGATCTGACGGCTCGTACCGAGCACCCGGGCAGCCATTTCGTGTACGAAGCGCGCGGCGGCGTGATGCCACGGGAGAGACCCAACCCCGAGGTGCGCGAGGTCGGACACGGAGACTGGATCGAGACCCGAGGCTGGCAGGTCGATGTGGCCGAGGTGGTACACGTGCAGCCGCAACTCACCTGCCTAGCCTACCGCCTGACCACACCCGACGGCACCATCGTGTTCGGCGGCGACACGGCACCAGTGGACCGCCTCACCGAGCTGGCGAGAGGCGCGGACGTGCTGCTGCACATGTGCCACTTCATCAACGGCGCAGTCACCGACGAACGCCTGACCAGTAGCTGCTCCGGCCACCTCGATGCAGCGGCCACGGCGCGGGGCGCCGGCGTGAAGACGCTGGTGCTCGTTCATCTGACCGAACAGCTAGAGACGCCCGGCGTGCAGGAGCGCGTGCTACACGAGGTAGGAGAGGTATTCAACGGGCAGGTGATCCTCGGGCAGGACCTACTCGAAGTGCCCCTGGGGACCATCGACACGGAGCCGGTGCGATGAGCACCGAGGGCGCTGGCCAGCGCCCGCCAGCGCCCGACTACGGGATCATCCTCAACAACGACGGCGGCTACCTGAAGCACGCCGAGTTCCCAATGTCCGTCGAGGATCTGCTGGAGCGGATCTACGGGCCCTTAGTGGGAACCCAAGTCGGCGCCCTAGCGTGGTGTGTGGGGGTCGAAGAGGCACACTGGCCCTCGGACCGGCTGCCGATGATCGGCGAAGCAGAGGGTCGCCGCTACCTCTCGGTCCGCGACATGCGCCGGGCCGAGAGCCTGCGAGCGATGTTCGATGCCAACGTCGACCTGTACGGCCAGCTCGTACGCCGCGGCCACCAGATGGGGCTCGGTGTGTACGCCTCGGTGCGCATGAACGACAACCACTTCTGGTCCGATGCCGAGCGCCGGGCCAAGCCGCTGCGGCCAGAGGAGATGGCCGCGACGGAGCGACCCCATCTCACGGCGTTCCGCAAGCGCCATCCCGAGTGGGTGCTCGGCGAGGGGGCACCGGCTTGGGCGGCCACATCTTGGAACATGGCAGTACCAGAAGTTCGCGAGTACACCCTGCAACGCATCACCGAAGCCTGCGAGCTAGCGGACTGGGACGGCGTCGAGCTCGACTGGCAGCGCCATGCCTTCCACCTGCCCGAAGAGGACGCCTACCGCCTGCGCTACACCCTCACCGATCTACAGCGCGCCGTGCGCCGCCTCACCGACGCGATTGCCCAGCGGCGCGGACGGCCCTTCCACGTGATCGTGCGCGTCGGTGCCTCCCAGGAGACGAACCGGCGCGTCGGCTACGACCTAGAGACCTGGATCGAGGAGGACCTGTGCGACATCGTCGTCACGGGCGCGAACTCGGGGACCGATCCGGACGTGGAGGTGGAGGCCTACGTGGAGATGATGCGCGGCACCCAGGTGCGGCTGTACCCCGGATTCGACAGCCACGGCGAGTGGGGGCACGGGCACCTGCTGCCCGCCGCGCAATGGAGAGAGGCCTGGTTCCGCGGCTTGGCCACCGCCTTCTACGAGCGCGGTGCCACGGGCGTGCATCTGTTCAACTGGCACAACCACGTACACGCGGCCCGACCGCTGCTGCAGAACCTCGGCGCACCCGACAGCCTGCGGCGCACGGCCAAGGTGTACGCCGCGGTCAAGCGCCACATCCGCGACCGGAGCGAGCTGCGCTACGGCGCCGAGCGAGACGACCGGCTGCGCGGCGAGGTGCCCGTCGATCTGCTGCGCACGCTAGTCGGGGGCGGTCCGCGGTTCCATATCGGCGTGTACGAGGACGTATCGGAGGACGCGACGCTGGAGCTACAGGTCGATCTCGACCACCTGTCGCCCCGGGACCGGATCGCCGTGGAGCTCGACGGGCAGCGGCTGGGGGACCCGGTGCGACGCAGCCCTGCGGCCGAGGAGGAGGCGAATCCGGCGGACGTGTCCGAGAACACGTGGCTCGTCTGGCCGCTGGCTCCGGCACAGGTCGGCAAGGGTATTCACGTCGTCGGCATCGACCTGCGCGAACGCGACCCGCGTCTGCGACCGCCGGTCGTGGTGCGGAACGTGGAGATCCACGTCAGCTACCGCCGCGATGGGAACGCGAGTGCCGAAGGGATTTGACCGAGGGGCGGGCAGGAGAGGACGCCGCAACCAATTAGGAAGTGCTTGCAAGCCGCGCACTCACAAGCCGGTTCAGGCTCACCCCTTGCTCGGCCGCTTGGATGGCGAGGGCGCGGTGCGATTCTGGCGGCAAGCGCACCATGAACTTCCCACTGTAGCTACGGTCCGCTATTGGCTCCGGCACGGCTTCTCCGGTGGTGTGCATATCTGCGAGACACTCGCGCACAAGGCGCTGGATGCCAGACAACGCCGCGACAGGCGTAGGAGCCAGCCAACTCAGCGATGGGAATTCAGCACAGAGACCCACATGTTCGTTGTCTTCAGCCGACCACGTGATGCGGTAGGTGTAATGGTCGCTCATCTCGTGCCCTCCAGTTTCTCATCACAATAATATCACTAATGATACTGTAGTCAAGGGAGACTGCAGCGGCTTCCAGCGCTTCAAAAAAGCATGTCGCCCAGCAAAGCCAGCGCAAAGCCGCACACAGCACCGATAGGTGGTGCCCAGTGGCGCTCAAGGCGGGCTTGGGGTGCGATGTCCTCAAACGTGAGATAGAGGATGCCGCCTGCGGCAAACAGCATGATAGCCCCGAGTATCGCGTCGTAATCGGCGAGCCAGAACCAGCCAATAAGTCCGCAGACAGGGCCTACCAGCCCGAGCAGAATCATCCAGACCAGCGCACGTCCGTCGCGTCCGTGGCCCGCCACCTCGCGCCAAGCGTTGAACCCTTCGGGCAGATTCTGCAGACCAATGAGCACTGCCAACAAAACAGTGCCTTCCTCGTTGCCAGCAAACATGCCCCCAAGGGCAATCGATTCCGGGATAAAATCTGCCGCCATAGCGCTAAACTGCGGTGCCGGCCGCTGCCGTTGCGCCTGATACCGATCAAACGCCATGAATGCGACGCCACCAGCGATCAACACTGCTATCGCGGCGAGCGGATGCGGCACTCGCTCAATGCCCTTCGGAACCAGCACCAGCGCTACGGCACCGACGAGAATGCCGCCGCCAAACGCGATTATGAAGTGACGCAGTTCCTCTTCAAACCACTGCGGACGGATGTGCTCAATGCGGGCCAGCAGTGCTCCGATGGGAATGCAGGCACCCGCCAGCGCGGTCCAAAGTAGCAACAAGGTGAGCCGATCCATTGTGGGTCAGTTCTTCCAGCCAATCCCGGTAAGCTGGGTGGCCGGGGATTTCCTCGCGGTGGGCGTAGAGCAGGACATTGACGTCAAGCAGGACCACCATCCCGCTCCATCGGGTCGAGGAGGGACGAAGTATCGTCCAAATCGACGCCCGGTTGTACACCTCGCCCTTTGAAGGTTTTCAAAGGGACGCGGGTCTGTGGCCGAGTGACCTCCGTGCGCGCCAAAGCTTCGCGCAACGCATCCTCAATCACCGTGTTGAGAGTGCGACCTGTCTGATCAGCGTGCTTTTTGGCCTCTAACAGCAACTGATCATCCAACTGTATCGTCGTTTTCATAAAAAAGCTCGCATGAGCCCCTCGTCTTTAGGCGGGGGAGGGATAGCGATTGAATCGGTGACGGGTAGGCAACGCACGAGGCGTTGGTTGTCCCTGAGTCGATTCAACCCTACTATAGAAATTTCCTATAGCACGGATTTTGTGTATAGGTAGAATCAATTTTATGTGGCCTAACATCGTCGGTATTTTCCCTTTACTCTTCGGTCAAACACAAGGTTTGCCGAGTGAGTCGCTTAGGAGAAAAGGCACCCTCCAAGAGGGATAAAACGGTTTCCGATGTACCCAACGATAGCGACCCACATATCCTGCCGATAGCACTGAACGCAGGGAGTCGAGTTCGATCTTGTAGGTCCACTGGTAGCATGGATCGTTCCGTATGCCTCGGGTCTTACCCCTCGGTGGTGGCTGAGTGTCAGCAGGCTGAAAGTCTCGCCCAGTAGCACGATGTCGCATCCTGCGATGTCTTGCTGCATCCGAAAGCCTCCGCCATAGCGCGGTGCTCGCGTTAGAGGGGCTGGGAAAAGGCAGGGACAAGCTGATCCCTTTAGGTGTCAGTGGCTGACAAAAGCATGTGATATATCCATAAACATAGCAATTGCCCTTTTATTACCGGATGTTAGATTGCTCGTCATGGCGGACTCCACGTACGACGGCATCATCCTCGGAACCGGCCACAACAGCCTGATTTTGCAGGCCTACCTGTGCCGGGCCGGCCTACACGTCCTCAGCCTAGAGCGAGACATCGTCGCTGGCGGCGGACTGCGCACCGAAGAGTGGCCAGTCGGCTCCGGCTTCCTGCACAACACCCATTCGTTCTACCACCGAGGCGTGACCCGGATGCCGTGGTACGCCGAACTCGAACTCGAGCGGCACGGTGCCCGCTACCTCGAACCCGATCTGAACGTGGCCATGCTGCTCCCGGACGGACGATCCCTGACTTGGTGGACGGACTTCGAACGCACCGCCGATTCCTTCGCTCAGTTCAGCCGCCGAGACGCCGATACCTTGCGCCGCTGGCGCGAGGCATTCCTCCCGATCGTGACGCAGATTCTGGAACCCGAAGCGCAGACTCCCCCGCTGTCTCCCCCAGAGCGCCAGCGCCTCTTGGCAGCCACAGCCGAAGGCCGCCTGCTCCTAAAAACGAGCGCCTATTCGCCACGCGAGTTCGTACTGCGCGAATTCGAGAACCCAGCGGTACAAGCCGGCCTCCTGTTCTTCAACGGCCTGCGCGAAGTCGACCCGCGCGCGCCCGACTTCGGCCACCACATCCCAGCGCTATTGGCCGCCCGCGGCAAGGCGCAAATGTGCGTCGGCGGCTCGGCTCGGCTGGCCGAAGCCCTCGTCGCCGCCGTCACCGAGGCCGGAGGCGAAGTGCGCACCGACGTCGAACTCGCGCAGATCGCGGTGCAACCCGTTGCCAGCGGACCAGGTCGAGCCGCCGGAGTCGTCACAGCCGAGGGAGAGCGGATCGACGCCCGCCACTTCATCGCCTCGGGCCTCAACCCGCAGCAGACCTTCCTCGACCTAATTGACCCCGCGCACTTGCCAGCTTCCTGGCGCGACCAAGCCGCCGCGTTCCGCTACAACCTGCTGGCACCCCTGTTCGGCCTCTACCTCAACCTCGACGAAGCCCCACTCTACTCGGCAGCCGAGACCTACCCTGAGCTAGACGACGCCTTCATGGTCCTCCTCGGCCTACAGTCAGTGACCGACTTCGACGACATAGTACGAGCGCACGAGCAGGCCCAATTGCCGCCGACGGTGATGTGGGGATCCTGTCCCAGCCACTTCGACGCCACCCAAGCCCCCGACAATGCACATACCGCCTTCATGTGGGAAAAAGTGCCCTTCCGCCTGCGCGGCCACGCCGATAACTGGGACGCAGAGGCCACAGCCCACGGTCGCCGCATGCTCGACGCCTGGGCCGATTACGCACCGAACCTGCGAGATGTCGCGCGCGACTACATGATCCGCCCGGTCCACCACATCCCCAAGCGGCTGCCAAACATGCGCGACGGCGACCTACTAGTAGGCTCCCTCGGCCACGGTCAGGTCGGCTATAACCGGCCCTTCCCAGGCGCTGGCCACTACCGGGGCTATCTAGAGGGTTTATACCTGTGCGGTTCGTGTTGCCACCCGTCCGGGAACATCACCGGGCTACCGGGTTACAACGCGTGGCAGGTGATCGCCGCGGACCTAAGGTTGAATTGACGGGCCGGTGGTCTCCCCCTGACCCTACTAAAAACCGCAGGCCCTTAAAACCGGATGTTCCAAAACAGACGCGACTTCCGCCCAAGCCTGTTGGCTATTCTCTCGCTCAAGGTCTGGGTAAAATCCGAAATCGAGATACACTTTGATGGCGGGAATCCGCCCGCTTGAGGTGCCGAGAAAACTGCGCTCGTGGAATCGTTTGAGATACGCCATCGCCACGGACATCATCGGCTTGGCAAGCCCGCGTCCCTGATAGCCCGGATGAATCGCAACCCAGTGAATCTGGCCCCAATCCTCGCCGTTTAAATCGGGCTGCCACCACGCTGTGATAGTCCCAATCTCTTCGCCAGCATCGGTGGTCAAATAAAAACTTCGGTCCTCCAGTGCCCCAAAATCGCGTTTGAATTCGCGCGCAAAAAGCTGGTCGTCAACGTCGAAGTACGGTTCCGCCGCTCGCTGAATCCGCGTCCAGATAGCCCCTTCATCCGGCCGGAAGTTCCGCATGACAAACCCTTTGGGGATCGGGAATTGCGGAATATCTTCCATATGCTCGCGGATCATTCTGACACTGTAGTTTTTCATCGGCACCTGCTACTTTTTGTCCCATATTATAAGGAGATCCTATCGCTAGTCGATATTCTTGCATTTCGAGGGAGGTGAACATGCAAGCGAATCTTGTAACGTTAATCCGAATTTTCTTGGTGTTTTTGGTGATTGGGCTGTACAAAGTCAACACCATCGCCTGCGGCGTAGCGGTTTTACTGACCATCGTCACCCTCTACATGGACGCACTCGACGGTATCATTGCCCGCCGCCTCGGCATCGAATCCGATCTAGGCGCGATGTTCGACATCGCTGGGGACCG
>JAJEEZ010000133.1:0-6698 GCA_022820705.1 Candidatus Latescibacterota bacterium
TTGCAAATTTACGGCGTGGTCAAGGAACGCCGCGGCCTTGTCGCACTGCCCCAGCTTGAGACAGTACACATCGCCCAGCGCGGTGTATGCTAGAATGTATTTAGAGTCGCTGGCAATGGCCTGTTCCAGCGCCGCCGCGGCCTCTTGATACGCACCTTCTTGACCGAAGGCCGCGCCGATGTTGTAGTGCGAGGGAGCGTAGTCTGGCTCGCTTAAAAGCGCCTGCTGGTAGGCTTGACGGGCTTCTGCAAAGCGTTGCTGCCGCAGATAGACAGCCCCCAGCCCCCGGTGCGCGTCCGCACAATCGGAGCATCCCTGCGCGACCCTTTGGTATGCTTGTGTAGCTTGATCTAATTCGCCTCGCTTAAACAGGATGTTGCCGATCCCCACCTGCGCTCCGGTATGGGTGGAATCCAGCGCCAAGGCTCGGCGAAAGGACTGTAGGGCCTCGGGGTAGCGCGTTTGTTCGTGGTACACTTGGCCGAGCGCGTAGTGGGCCTCGGCGTCCGCCGGATCTTCCGCGATTTGGCGCTGATAGCGGACCTCCCGCTCGCCTAGGGTCTCTTCGGCGGGAGTACACCCGTTGAGGAGGGCTAGCAGGCAGGCAACGGCCCAGCGGCGCACTCTGATCCTTTTCCAGCGGTTGCTCATGCTCAGCCAGAGGAAGGTGGTTCTTCTACCTGGTGGATTTGGTCGATGGGCACTTGTACGAGCGTCTGCACGATCCCGCTGGGCCAGCGAATTTGGACGCGATCCACCTGTTTCCGCTGGCCCAAGCCGAAGTACACTCGCAGATCGTTTTGCGAGAGATAGCTGCTGCCGCTGCGCACCTCCTCGACTTGCACCAAATCGCCGCTTACCACTCGGATCACCGCACCGATCCCGTCCCGGTTGCTGACCCGGCCGACGGTTTTAAAGGCGATCCAGTGGTTGCGCTGACCGCTGTCGTTGCGTAGCAAAAAAGCCCGCTGGTTGTTGTTGGAGACAAAAGCATCTAGATCGCCATCGTTGTCGATGTCGGCAAAGGCCGCGCCCCGGCCGACTCCGCCTAGGGTCGTAGTCGGTACCAGCGCAAACCGCCCGGTCCCGTCGTTGGCAAAGAGTTGGTCCGGCTGCGGATAGGACGCGGCTTGATCGAATGCCTGCACTTCTGGATGGACGTGGCCATTGGCTAGGTAGAGGTCTAGGTCGCCGTCGTTGTCGTAGTCGAAAAAATCCGTGCCAAAAGTCAAAGTCGAAAGCGTAGGCTCGCCCAATCCCGACGGAAAGCTCAGGTCGGCAAAGGTGCCGTCGCTGTCGTTGCGATAGAGACGGCAGCTTTCCCACTGGAAGTTGCAGACCACGATATCCAGGTCGCCGTCCCGGTCGCAGTCGCCAAAGTCCGTGCCCATGCCAGCCTCGGGGCGTGCGCTCTCGCTGAGTGCCACCCCCGCGCTCAATCCCACTTCGGCGAACCGCGTTGCGCCGTCGTTGCGGAAGAGGAAATTGGCCTTCATGTCGTTGGCCACATACAGGTCCGCGTCGCCGTCGCCGTCGTAGTCGCCAAAGACGACGCCCAACTGGCGGCCGGCTTCGCTGTACACGCCGGCTGGCCGGGTAATATCGGCGAACTTCCCGCCCCGGTCGTTGCGGAAGAGGGAGCCGGATTCTCCTTTGTACTGGGTGGGGGCGCAATAGACCGGGATATCCCCTTGGCGACACCCTTCGTCGTACGCTAGGTCAACGGCGACGTTGTTGGCCACATAGAGGTCCAGATCGCCGTCGTTGTCGATGTCGGCAAACGCCGCGCTAGTACTCAGGCGGGGATCGCCGACCCCGGCGTCGGCGGTTTGATCGGCAAAGGTGCCGTCGCCCTTATTATGATACAGGACGTTGGGGCCGAAGTTGGTCACGTACAGATCTACGTGCCCGTCGTTGTCGATGTCCCCGACGCAGGTACCCATGCCATAGCCTGGATGGCCCGTCCGCGTTTGCGCCGTCACATCCGCAAAGGTGCCGTCGCCCCGGTTGCGATAGAATGCGTTGGTGGGGAGGTCCTCGGCGACAAAACCCGGCAGCGGTGCGCTGTTGACTGCATAGAGGTCTTGGTCGCCGTCGTTGTCGTAGTCGAGGAAGGCCGCGCCCGATCCATAGGTTTCCACATAGTAGTAGTGCCCGCTCGCCCCATTCTGATGGTGGAATTCGATCCCCGCCTCCTGTGCCACCTCGACAAATGCTGGTCCGATCTCTGGGTCTGTTGGTCCGCATCCTGCACTGCCCACGACGAGCAGCACCCACAAAAGCAAAACCGCGGCCACGGGACTAGTAGGAAGCGGGGGAATTGAGATGAACGTGGATTGCCCCGACGAGTGATGTCATGGGCTAGGGGGGCTGGCGTCTAGTTTGCCCAACTGCTCTCTAAACACCACAATCCGATCAGCGTATTGATTCCTGAGCCGGGTGAACAAGGAGTCGAAGAGAGTCTTTTCTTGCCGCTTCTGCACCCACCAACGCGCCCGCGAGGCCGCCTGTGCAAAAGGCGTGGGACGTGGGGGAATGCGCTTTTGGACCTCGAATATCGAATAACCTTCGTCGAGAGCCACAGGGCCGGTGAGTACTCCCACCCGCGCGGCGGCCACCGAATCGTAGAAGGCACCGAAAACCCGCCGCTCGGAGGGGTGGTTGTGGATGTGGTATTGCCCGTGCCTCCCCTCGGCATCCGTGCGCAGCGTGTGGCGGGCGGCCAGCTTTTCTAGGGGTTCGCCGGCGCGGACCCGCTGCAAGAGCTGTTCCGCTTCGGCGCGGGTCGCCACCAGCACCTCCGCCACCTGAATCTCTTCCAGTTCCATAAACTGTTGCGGATGGTCGTCGTAATATTGGCGGGCCATGGCGCTATCGACTTCGGTCCGCTCTACGACTTCCTCTCTGCGGAGGGCTTCGAGCAGCAGCGATTTTTTTTTGTCCTGCAACCAGGCCGCTATGGTCGAATCTTGGTCCAAGCCTTCCTGCAAAGCCGCTTGATAGACAAGGGTGCGCGGCAAGAGGTCCCGGTGGATGAACTCGGCAATTCCGCTGCTGTCAAAGGAAACCGAGCGGATGAACCAATAGGCGTTATAGGTTTCGGCGAAATCCAGCAGCGTTACCTGCCCGCCCTTAAAACGGCAGAGGATCACTTCCTGCTCTTCGGGACCCAACAGCATCCCCCGGCCGTCGGATTCGGCCATTCTCTCGACTAGTAACTGGATTGCCTCGCCATCTAGCTGGGCGTTTAGTCGCTCTTTGAGCTGTGCGATCAGTTCATCCCAGCGGGTGCGGAACTCGTTCCAGTACTGCTCGCGGAGAAAGGCCGCTCGGTAGTGCGTAGGTGCTGGGCCTTGGGACAGGACCTTGAAAATCTCGTAGTGTTCCCCCACTAGTAAGGGCTGACTCAAGTCTTCAACCTGTAGGTCGAATATCTGCTCTCCCACTTCTAAAGGCAGACCCATCTCCTCCAAGTTGCCACGTCCGTACCAGGCATCAATCGTCCCGCCGTGGGCGGCTGTCGGCGCTATAGAATACCTGCGGGCCACCTCGGCAAAATTCCACCCCTGCTCCAAGTCGCGCATGGCCTTTTGGGCTTCTGCCTCGCTGGCGGTGCGGATATGGGCCAAGCGCAACATCCGATTCCACTTGTTCGTCGCAAAATTCTGACGCATACCATCCACGGCGAGATCTACATCCGCGAGGATGGTCCGCACGGCGTACTCATCAACCAGTTTCTTGCGCCGTTCCCGATCCCATTGACGCATGAACTCCACCGTCTGATCTAGCTGCCGCTCCTGTGCTTCAACGAGCATCAACTTCATGTCGATCATCGTCTGCAAGTAGAAACGCCACGCCTGGAGGCCCTCTTCGGGGTCGCGGTAGTTGGCGGTGGATTCTTCGCGGAACTGGCGCAGGTCTGCGAGTTCGATTTCTTCGTCGCCTACTCTAGCGACCACATCACTATCTACTTGCGGCTCACAGCCACTCCACCACAGCGCCGCAAGGACAACTCCCACAACGCGCACCATTAGAGTTCCTCGGCGCGGCGTTGCTTGGCCAAGTACACTTCGCGCGTAAATGGGTAGGCGATGTCGATGGTTTCCACCGGCTGATCTCGGTAGTCGAAGCGCAGTACCATCTCTGGGATCCGCACTTCAAACGCTTCGACATCGTTAGCTAGCGGGGCAAAGGCGATGAAGCCTTCGCGCTCTTGGCCGCTGAAGATCATCTCGTCTTCTGGATACATGGTGCGGGTCAGCAGATCGCGCCGCTCGCGGAAGGGAAGGAAGGTATTGCCGGCATAGCCTATGGCATACGGGGCAAAGTACTCGTCTAGTGCCAGCCGGGTGAAGGCTTGGTAGCGCCGGCCATTGGCGCTGGCGATTTCTATGGCGTAGGGATTGAGCCACACTTTGGGGTACGCGTAGTTCTTGACCTTGAGCAGAAAGACCGTAAAGCGGGTGGGATGCTCCTCTTCCCACCCCGGCTTCCAGTCGCCGTAAGTGTAGGGATTGACCGGCGCGAGATAGGGGTTGGGGTCGTGAAAGCCCTCCGGCCGCTGCGAGTGGCCGCTTAGCTGCCGATTGAGCATGGCCACGGTCAGCGGCAACAAGCTCACCTCCAAGCGGTTTTTGACGAAGGTGATGCTGTGGTCGTCGCGGACGACGAAATCTGCTCCCGCCAAATTAGTGGCCGGCAATATAGGGCCGGCAAAATGGCGATAGCCCAATTTGTGCCCGCAGCCTCCGGCGAGTAGCGCGGCGCACAGCAGACAGCCTATCCATGTTTTCATTGCGTTTGACTCTTTCGTTCAATAGATCACGGCGACGGGTTGTAGGCGCACCGCTCGCCCCTGATCCGTTTCTACTTCCACCCGAGCCAAGTATAGCCCCGGGCGGACCAATTGCCCGGCCGCGTCTCGACCGTCCCAGTGGACCTCGTGGCGTCCTGCGCCCTGCACACTGGGCGGCGCTTGCCATATTGGTCGGCCGTCGAGGGCGTAGAGGCCGACCTGCACTTGGGACGACTCCCGCACCCGGAAGAGGGTGTATTGTATGGACAACAGGTCGTTTACGCCGTCGCCTTGGGGGGTAAACGCGCCGTTACCTGCCTCGACGTCTCCCAGCACCCCGCCCGTAGAGGCAGCAGATGCCACGACGAGCAACTGGTTGGAGCCTAGCTCTGCGCTGACATCCCCTCCTTCGACGCGCTGCAACAAGCTCGGCTCGTGGCGGTTGAAGACCTCGCCACCAAATTCGCCAGCTTCGCCGTACAGCACGGCTTCGAGGCCGATGCGCAGTCGCTGGTCGCCGTTCGGGAGCAAGGGGCGCGGCAAGAACACCACAAATCCGCTTGCTTCGCGCAGCAAGCTGTCCGGCTCTACGGCGCTGAGCGGGTCGCCCATCTCCAAATAGCGAAATGTGGCTTCCGCTGGCGCTGAGATGCGCACGGCGTCGCAGCCGATGCGGTCCGCGCTGGCAAATTCTACGCCTAAGTCGTATGTGAATGGGGTTTTTGCGCCCGCTGGGACGCGCACTTGTCCACCTTGGGGGTGGGGTTCCGCCGCGAGGACGATCTCGCCGACGACCCGGTCGGCTAGCAAGGGTGCGATCTCGATTTGTAGGGAATCGAGGCGGGCAAATTCCCACAGCCCGTCCGTTTCTAACTGCACGCGCAATTGGAAGTACTGGCCCCACGGCAGGCGCGGATGCTGGCCCGAGTCCTCCAACGGCAGCGACCAGAAGCTCCAGTTTTGCAAGTCTTCGACCACTGGACCGCGAAAGCCGACCGCTATGGTCGCGCCGCGCGTCTCTAGCGGTATCAGTCGATCCCACTGCCTCTTGGTCACCTCTACGTGGGCACCCAGATCGTCAAAGCCGAAATAAGCCGTTGGGGTGTCGTCGCGCCCGGTGCGGATTTCCACTTGAGCGCGGGTTGGGCCGTCGGACGGCAGCATTTGTTCTCCGTCCTTGCGCCATTTGCTCACCGCTAAGCGCACTTGCCCGAAGTTGACCTCTCGCCCCAAGTCTATGACCTGCGATTCATAGGTCGCCTGCGGAGCGAAACCCCGGCCGTAGATTTCCATCTCGGCAAAGGCCGAGCGCGTGACAATGGGGTCGCCGTACAGGGTAAATCCGTCGGGAATGGCGATTAGGCGGAAGAAGCGGAGGTATTGGGTGGGAAACGCGATTTCGGTCATCACGTCGGCATTGCGCTCCTCGTAGCCGAGGGGGATGGCCAGCGGGCAGCACGGCCTGTCGCCCCGCCAGACGAACCCGGGCTCTATTTCCTCTTGCATAATGCCGGTCTCGGCTTTGGCGGCCGTCAGACTATAGGACTTGAGGATGTAGTTGGGCCTGAAAGGCTCGTCGCTTTCGGGGCTGACGCCTTCGGGCGGAAAAAAGACAAAGCGCTCTACGGGCACTTGGGTGCCTAGGTCGATGGTATAGAAAATGGCTTCTAAGTCCCGCCGCTCCACGTACGTGGTCGGATCTCCATCAACGAAGAGAAAAGTTTCTGTGGCTTGGTACAGGCTGTTGTGATCGATGTCCGTCCAGAAGCGCGGATGGCCGGGGCGAAATTGCGGGTCGGTGGGAAAGCGCCAGCGCTGCCAAGGACCGAGCTGGGGCAAGATGTTTTCGTTCGGGTCGAGCTCAAAGGGTTGGAGTGCTTGGGAAGTGTCGTCGATCATCAGG
>JAJEEZ010000085.1:0-4542 GCA_022820705.1 Candidatus Latescibacterota bacterium
CCAACGACGAGCAAGACTACGATGGTGACGCGGTTGTTCTCTAGGGCAATCTGGGTGAGGTTCATAGTATAGTTCTATTCAAACCGGGCGCGTCTCACTCTTGCAAAAGGTGCACCTTCATCCCGTTCAAGAGCGATCTGAGGCCCGCGGTCGCGACCAACTCCCGGTCGGCGAGCCCTTCTTCCACGACAAAACCGTCTGCCAACAGTTTACCGATCCGAATCGACCGACGGTGGACAGTACCCAAGCCCTTGGCGACCTCATCAATGACAAAGACATATTGGCCGTTGGCGTCTTCCCCTACCGCTTTAACGGGCACCACAAGCGGGTCCTCCGATGGCTCGCCGCTGCCAAAGCGAAATTCCACTTCGCCGGCCATACCGGGACGAATGGACGGGGAAGGATCGTCGAGTCGCACAATGACCGGATACGTGCTAGAAGCGTCGAGCGCGTATGCGATCTCGCGCACCTGGGCCGCAAAATCCAGTCCGGGCAGGGCTGAAAAACGCACGCGCACCGGCTGTCCGGTCTGGATTTGGGCGATATAGCCCTCGGGCACCCCTACCTCCATTTCGATGTCTTTGCCTGCGCTTAACTCCACCAAGGGCGCGCCAGCTTGGATCACTTCGTTGACCTCGTTGTGGACCGCGGTGACTATGCCAGCGACAGGGGCGTATATCTCATTGTAGCCTAGCTGGCGCTCCTGCAAATCCAAACTCTTCTGGGCCGATTCGTAACTGGACGTGGCCGAGGCAAAGCCGTTTTTGGCCTGTTCGTACTCGGCGAGGGAGACATTGTTGGCCTCGTAGAGCTGCCGCACGCGAACGAGCTTGGACTGGGCATTGGCCTTTTGCACTTGGGCGTTTTCTAGCGCGGCCTTGGCTTGTTGATGCGCGAGGACCGCGTCCTGGTTGTCGAGCGTGGCAATGCGCTGACCCGCTTTGACTTGGTCGCCCACCTTTACGCCGATCGATTCGATAAGCCCACCCGTTCTGAAGCTGAGCTTGGCTTCGACGCCAGCTTTGGCAGTGCCGACAAAACGCTGGCTCTGGACGGCGCTGGCGGGACGGACCTCGGCGTATTTTACCGGGCGAATGGGTTCGGCGACCTGTGGTTCGTCGCCGCAGCCGACCCACAGGCCCATTGCCGCTAGAAAAACCCCGGCAGCTTTGAGATTCCGCTTTGGCATGATACCTCGCTTCACGGTGCATTCTTTCTTTTGGCGAAGAAGGCCGTCAAGCGCCCGACAAAGGCCTCCTGCTCCTCTAAAGTCATGAACATGGTGTAGCCTCCGATGCTGTTTTCCAACTGCAGATAGCTGACCAAGTATTCATAGACGGCTCCGGCCTCGGCCTGACGGGCGGAAAGGGCGGCGCGTTGGGCATCTACCAGTTGGGTGATTGCCAGTTGGCCTTTTTGATAGGCATCCTGCACTAGTTCAAAATTCTTCTGCGCGCTTGCAGCGGCCACCTCGGCAAAGTGTATGTTAGTGCGTCTGGACACTAGGTTCGTCATCCGCACTTGGACGGCTTGGGAGAGTTGTTGACGCAAACTCTCCTCTTGGAGGCGGAGTTGCTGCTGCTGAATCGCGGTTTGGTCGATGGCGATCTTGCGCTGGTTGCCCTGAAAGAGAGGATAGGTGAAGTGGAGGGCCAAGTTCCAAGTGCCGTTGACAGGATCGGAGGAGGTCGGCGGCATTCCCTTGCCATCGCGCCAGAAAGTGTAGTCAGCCTGTCTGCGCAAAGCCACTGTAGGCAGATAGTACAGCCGGCGGTTCATCTGCTGCTGGCGTTCGGCTGCTTTCATATTGACCGCTAGCTGCTTGAGCGAAGGCATGTTTTGCAGGGCCTCTGCGACGAGAAAGTCGGTCAGGATCTCTACATCGCCAGCGCGGTCGATCAGGGGGCCGATGTGGGTCGGGTCAAAGCGGCCAAAAAGTTCGTCGGAGAGCCGGGCATCTTCCACCTCGAACTCCTCGCCGATATCCGTCCGGTTGAGCAATAGGTTGAGTTGTATTTGGGCTAGGTAGAGGTTGTTGAAAGCCTCAATCGAGGCTTGGGTGGCCCGAGCCACTTCGCTCTCCCAGCGGAATACGTCGGCGACGCCGGCATAGCCGACGGCGTTGCGGGTGCGGGCGATCTTCAAATTGCGGCGCGAGACGTCGAGATTCTCATCTTGGATGCGCACCCCGGTCTTGGCCAGCAGAATATTGAAATAGGCCGTCGCTAGGTTCAGCACTACGTCGAGCGCGACTAGATCGGTGCGATGGCGGGCGGCCTCGGCTAGGTACTGCTGGATTTTGACGTTGGCGAAGACCTGCTCGGAAAACAGCACCTGCTGCACGGTACCCGTGCCTGCGCCGGTGCGCTCGGGCTGTTGACCCAAAGCGCGCTCCGCGACATCCGGGTCGATCTGCAACAGGGTGGTCGAGGTCTCTACAGTGGGCAGGAGGGACGACTTGGCCCGGCGCATATCTTGGCTGGCCAAATCGACGTTGCGCTTTTCAATGCGCAGGTCGAGGTTGCGCTGTAAGCCTTCGGCGATAATCTCCTGTAAGCTCAAACGTCGGTCGCTAGTGGGTTCATCGGCCTTGAGGAAGCGGGCGGAAAACAGCGCTTCAAACGAGAGATCGAAACCGATCCGGCGGATTGTTGCGGCATTCAGCACCCATTGCTCGTCGAGATTGCGCCGCACGGGCATCGCCGCTAGCTCCTCTCCTAGCGCGACTCCTTCGACGATCAGGGCTAGGTTGCGGAAAATCTGGTCTCGGCCGTTCTCGTCGCCCATACAAGCCATTATTCCCGCATCCACATAAGACCGGCTCATGGCAAAGGAAGGCAGCTTGCGCTCGGCGAGGGCCTCAGCTAGCAGGGCGACCTCCTCGGGTGAGCGTTCGAAGACCATCGCCAGATAGATCGCGTCAACCGCGTTGCTCAGCGCCGGGAGAGACGCTTCCTCTCCCCAAAAAACCAACTCCACTTGGGACTCATAAGGCGCTGCGAGGCGTTCGAAAAAACCCTCGAAATCCAGTCTGCCTTTCAGGTTTTCACTGATGATGACGGCTAGATGCGAAAAGGGATGGATGCGGTGGAACGCCGCCAAGTCCTTTTGGATTGGGTGGGTACTAAGGACGTAGGTAAAATTGCGCACCCCAGAGACGCCGGGTTCGACGAGGGGCATCTGCTGTAATTCCACGTCCAGTATCCCCACGGCGATCGTCGGTTTGGGCAAGGCACCTTGGGCGGCCAGCATCGCAGCGCTGGCCGGACCGGCGGCAATGATCAGATCGACCGCGGGATCGTTGGCTAGGGACAGATAGTCTCCGTGCCCAGCGGAGAAACGCATGTGCTCTGGGAGGAAATGGACCGACTTATCGACCCCCAGCACCTTGTGAATTTCTTCCTGTAGGAGAGCCAACCCACCGTCGTCATCGGTTGCCTCGGCCCCAAAATCGAGTAATAGACCGATGTAGAGGTCGCTCTTTTCAATTTGGGCATGTGTCGGCAGTACTAAGCCCATGAACAGAACGGCGGATATAGCTACTCCCAGCATCGAGTGGTCCAATCCACAAAATGGACGGATCGTCCCCTGAAATTCTTCCGCTTAGGACCAACTTTTCTCACCCGTAAGCTCTTCAAATCGCACTCCGAACGAAGTTTGTCGTCCATTTCAGTCTTAACCTTCATCATCATCATCTCTTTCCTTTTTGGTTACTTCTCTTTTGTGTACTGCAAATAGATTTCCACCTGCTCAACCCGCAAGGGCACCCGCAACCGCTCATCCCGCTCTAGCAGCCGCAGTCGGACCTGGTGGACGCCGCGTCCCACCTGTGCTGCGGTTAAGTTCCAACAGAGCCAAGCGTTCTCCGATACATCGCTCGGATCGGCTGCATCTTCAGCCGCGGCATCGCGCACCACCGGCGCTGCCAACGCGACCCCGTCCAACATCACTTCAATCCGATCGGCGGGCGACCAGTGGGCCATTTCGATTTGCAACTCGGCACTTGTCAACGCTCCTTCGGGCTCGACCTCGTCACCGACGCGGACATGGAAGACCGGCCCACAGTCCGTCAGCGTGGGATACAGCGTCACCGGCACCTCGCCGTACAAGCGGTCGTCGCGCTCGGCATCCACTCGGTTCCCTGTCTTGGGGCCAATGCTGCGGTGCAGGGCGGTGTACACTTTGTCCAAGCCGACTAGGGTTTCCGCCGACCCCATGGTAGTGAGCAACGGTCGGTGCGTCTGAGCGTGGCCGTGCCAGTTGAACACGTACACGCCGTCCGCCCCACGCGCTAGCTGGTCTTGGGCCAAGCCGCGAAACCAATCCACCCGCCACGCCCCGTGGGGCCGCAGCCGCCGCGCTTGCTGTCGCCCGTCCGAGTCAAAGCCAGCGTAGAATCGCACGTCGTGGGGACGGCACAGCTCGACAAATTGCTCAACCTCAGCCCCTGGATCGGTCCCCGAATTGCCGCCGCTGATCACCACATCGCACAATCCATCTCGCACCCAAGTCTCGACATCGTAGCCAATGCGACGACAAGCT
>JAJEEZ010000082.1:0-8057 GCA_022820705.1 Candidatus Latescibacterota bacterium
CTTAAGAATCAGTTGGTTAAGATGCTATCACTGCTTGAGATTGGGCTCGATTTTTCCGACGAAGACATCGATAGTATTGTGCGTCAAGAAATACAGACCGCGCTGCGCGAAGTAGTTGAGTCCTCTTTGCGGCTCGCTGAAACATTCGAGGGAACAAGGCGTCGCCAAGAGGGATATTTAGTCGTGCTCATCGGGCGTCCCAACGTAGGTAAGTCCACGTTGCTCAACGTGTTACTCGGCGAAGATCGGGCCATAGTTACTCCCTTACCAGGAACGACGCGAGACTTAGTAGAAGGTCGGACTACATGGGCAGGAGAGACGATACGGCTAGTCGATACGGCTGGGATTAGGCAAAGCCATAACCTGATCGAAAAAGAGGGAATTGAACGAGCGTCGCAGGCGATTGGGGAAGCGGATGTGGTTTTAGCAGTATTTGACAGTTCGACTGAGTCGCATGAGGACGATATGGCTGTGTTGGACCTGCTCTCGCCGGAGAAGAAGTCAATTGGTGTCTTCAATAAAATTGATTTGCCGGGTGATAGCACCCGATATAACATTGAAGCCCGGGTCTCGGTAGCTGTTGAAATATCAGGACTTCGGGAATTCGGCAGTGAGATGTTAAAAAGAGAAGTGACTGCCCAGTTGCCCCATAGGGAGGAAGTAGATGGGATCGGAATCACTCGTCAGCGCCACCAAGATTGCCTGTTGCGAGTAGCTAAATCTGGCACTATCGCAGAGGGGCTTATGAAATCCAGCCAGCCCGATGAGTGCGTCGTTGCTGAACTTCAGGACGCATTGAATGCCTTGGGTGAGATGCTGGGAGAGACCATAGAGGAGGAAGTTCTCGATTCCATCTTTTCTCAGTTTTGCATCGGCAAGTAATGTTTCACGTGGAACAATTGAGTTGGTTGTACGGCTTTGAAGGGTTGGTAAGAAGTTTAATGTTTCACGTGAAACATGTCTAGATATGATAATCGAACTGCCGTCTGAGATACGCGAGGATTTCGATCAGTTAAAAAGAGAAGGGATTATCTCTTGTTCTCTTGAGGATGTCTGGCCCAAGCTAGAGATATATCTGCATCTCCTGAGTCAGTGGTCGAGAAGAATCAATCTGGTCTCGCGACGAGATTGGTCCGTCGTAGCAACTAAGCACTTGAGGCAGGCGTTGACTATGGTTCCGGTCGTAGCAAGTCTCCCGCATCGGCTAGTTATGGACTTGGGATCAGGAGCTGGATTCCCGGCTATTCCGCTGAATATTGCTCTTCCCGACACCTATTTTATTCTCGTCGAAAGCAGGCGGAAGCGGGCGCATTTTCTCAAAGAAGTTGTAAGGTCGGTGGGGCTTGATCGAATAGAGGTTGTAAACGAGCGGATAGAGAGTTTGAGTCCAGTGGGTGCGGATTTGGTGACGGCGAGAGCCGTGGCTCCTCCTGATAAGCTGCTTGCTTTAGTACAAAGACATTTATCTCCTCATGGCTGGATTCTTTCAACGCTTGGAAAAGATGCTGCTCATTCGGAGTTGTTGGCATGGAGGGCCGATCGGGTGGGGAGTGCATTGGGGCTATTCTACTAATTGCTATTGTCGGGCGTTCCGAGTGTAGTTTTACATAGTTTTACACATACTTATCCACACCCAAAAATTAAAAGAGTTGTGATATTTAGGCCCTTTGAGGGACGTATATGTCTAATTTTATCTAATAGATAGGCCATAATTTAGCGAAGTACTGAGTAGAGACGGTGAGGTTTGATGTGGAAAACTTGTTCTTAAGAAAGTGGAAAGATCGGCGGTAAATCCTTTGGAGGAAAAGAAAAAAACGAGTATATTTTTAATGTAGTTTCCGAGGACAAGGATTCTCAATGGCCACTCTCAAGCGTCTGCGAAATAGGTTCTTTTTTGCTAGATAAATATCTGAAAAAGTGGTGTCTGGTCATCCTTAGGCCGTTGGCGCATTTGTTTATTCGCTTGGGCTTCAGACCCGATTGGCTGACGCTGATGGGGCTAGTTATGAACGTGGGGGCAACTGCGGCGTTTGCCAAGGGCTATTTGCAATGGGGGGCTCTCATTATGATAGTGGCGGGCCTCTGCGACATCTTGGATGGACAAGTTGCAAGAGAGGGCCACAAGGAGACCAAGTTCGGAGCCTTATTGGATTCGACGACAGATCGATACTCTGAGATATTTATTTATTTTGGCATCGGTGCGTATTTGATCGGCCGCGATGAATGGATTGCCTCGGGGATTCTCTTTTTTGCTATTACTGGTTCGCTGATGGTTAGTTACGTAAGGGCTCGTGCAGAGGGGCTGGGCGAGGATTGCAAGGTGGGCTTCATGCAGCGCCCAGAACGTCTAACGGCCTTGGCTGTGGGGAGCCTGATCGGCCACCAAGGTTTGGTTTTCGTACTGGTTTTATTGGCCGTTACGACCAACTATACGGTTGTTGAGCGCCTCGCTCATATCCGCAACAGGCTGAAATCAGGTCCCAATTCGCCCGCCTCTGTCCAGCAGTCCCAATAAGCATCTCCTCGCCGTCGTGTCCCAAGGTCATTTCATCGCGTTTGAGGGGGTTGATGGCAGTGGAACTACAACCCAATCCCGCCTGCTAGCGTCGCATTTAAGAGAAGCAGGTCTTCCGGTTACACTGACCAGAGAGCCAGGTGGGACGCCGGTCGCAGAAAAGATCCGCCAGCTTGTTCTCGATCCAAGCCTAGAGGGAATATCCCCAACAGCAGAATTGTTCCTCTATGCAGCCAGTCGTTCACAGCACGTAGAAGAGGTGATCGCACCGTCGCTCAACCGGGGAGATGTGGTTATTTGCGACCGCTATATTGCCTCATCAATAGCGTATCAGGGATATGGGCGCGGTTTGGATCTTGAAGTGATCGAACAGGTCAATCGGCTGGCTGTGGGGGAGTGTTTACCGGACGCGACAATATATCTGCTCTTGCCCGTAGAAGTGGCTTGGGCTCGCCTGAGACGGCGGGATGTCGCGGATAGGTTGGAGCAAACAGGAATGGCACTACAAGAGAAGGTTTCCCGAGGCTACCAACAGATAGCCCAAAAAGATCCAACAGGCTTGGTTTTTGACGCGCAGCTCGGAATAGATCGACTAGCTGAAGGGATTCAGGACGCGTTGCGTCGGCAGTGGTCGTGGTTTCCCGAGGAGAAAAAATAGCTATGCGACACTTCTTAATGGGATTGATTTTTTTAATTGCAAGTGCGAACGCAATCCAGGCGGCGCCTACGGAAGATCCGTATGCGGAGGTAAATGCCAGTTGGGAGCGTTTCGGAGCCGTGTATTCGCGCATTCTGGAAAACTATTACGCCCGTCTGGACCAAAGGGAGGTTATGAGCGCAGCCATCAAGGGCATGCTCGGCCAACTGGATCCATACAGCGAGTATTACGACGAGGAGGGTTTGCGCCAGTTGCGCCAAGACACGACGGGCAAGTTCGCGGGATTGGGGATTACGGTTGCCATAAAAGATCGCTTTCCCGTGGTAATTTCCCCTATTGAAGATACTCCTGCCTTTCGGGCGGGGCTGAGACCGGGAGACTTGATCGTCGCTGTGGAGGGCAAAAGTACCTTGGATATGCAGCTTGAATCTGTGGTCAATGCACTGCGCGGAGAACCTGGCACAAAGGTCGCAATCTCGGTCGCTCCCCACTTAGGAGCCACGCCGCGCGAAGTTGAAATTCAACGGGAAATAATCACGATCAGGAGCGTTGTGCTGGTAGAGGAACTCCAAAAAAAGATCGGTTATATAAGTATGCGCCAGACGCGTTTTTCCGAGCATACCTCCAGTGAAGTGGAAGAGGCGATAAAAAGTCTCCCTCGGGTTGAAGGGCTAATTTTAGACCTGCGAGGAAATCCCGGAGGCTTGTTTAGTCAAGCCACCCAAGTTGCCGATTTGTTCTTACCCCAAGGAGTGCCGATCGTTTCGATTAAGGAACGCGACGGGCGGAGAGAAGAAGTCAAGTATTCCCACCGTCATTCTATTGCGCGCAATGTGCCCTTGGTGGTTCTGATTGACGAGGGGAGCGCCAGCGCCTCCGAAATCGTTGCTGGAGCCATCCAAGACAACGATCGAGGCGTGGTTATCGGAGCGGCATCATTTGGCAAAGG
Source organism: Candidatus Latescibacterota bacterium (assembly GCA_022820705.1). Classification (GTDB taxonomy): domain Bacteria; phylum Latescibacterota; class UBA2968; order UBA8231; family UBA8231. The sequence goes on from JAJEEZ010000082.1 coordinate 4,123, forward strand.
TTCGGTACAGACCATTTTCGACCTACGTGAACGCGAAGAGGAAGCTAGTGCCTTAAAGCTGACGACGGCACTCTACTACGCGCCCAGTGGGCGCAGTATTCACCGCGAACAAGACATCGCCAAGCCCGCACATAGCGTTCTGTTCGGCGATAGAGAATTGCCGCATCAGTTGGTGATGGACCTTATTTTGCGTTCAGAGAATAGGGCGAAGGCCCTTTCTGCACTCCAATCTCATTTTGATATGGATTCCGAGTCCGCGGAGAGCGTTCTCCTGATCCGTTTGGGCGATTTAGTGGGTAAATCCAAGATGGGGGCGGCTGGATTGCCGGATAGTATGGGGAACCAAACCTATTATACCCAGCGAGGTCGCAAGGTCTTCGGCGGCGGCGGTATTAGGCCCGATATTAGTGTTGAGTCGGAACCATTTCCTCCCTATGTACAAGAGTTAGAGCGTCGCCGGCTGTTCTTCGACTTTGTCATAGATTATGTATCGACCGACTCGTCTTGGGCCGAGGAACATCCAGACCTGACTGTCAGCGATGAGATGGTTGAGGGCTTTATGGAGTTCGTCCGCACTAAGGACATAGGTCTAGACCAAGGCCAAAAAGGATTAAATCAAATAGCAGACCTTGAGGACTTGGCGGAGAAAATGGATTGGGGTGAGGCTGCACAGGAGTCGATCCAGCAGCTACGATCAGCGGTGAAGCAGGAGTGGGAGCGGCGGTATAGCAGCGAGTTGGAGCCTTATATAAAGAGTGCTTTACGTCGAGAACTAATTTTGCGCTTCAGGGGGAGAAAGGCTCAACTGCTTGAAGGATTGCAGGAGGATGTGCAGCTAGCCAAGGCGATAGAGGTGCTCGCAGACCGAGAACAGTATCTGGGGGTATTGGCCGCGGAGGAAGCCAAGTGAACGGCGATAAGCGGGACTTTGAAATCGCCGATACTGATATTATGACTACTAAACGTGAGGACAGATCGTGCAAACAGAAATTTTTATCAACCAAGGTATTCACGAATCCCGTATTGCCATCTTGGAAGATGGGCGTCTAGCCGAGGTCTGGATCGAAAGACCCGAAAACGAGCGGACGGTAGGGGATATATACAAAGGGATTGTAACGGCCGTTTTGCCTGGGTTACAGGCCGCCTTTGTCGAGATAGGCCATGACCGCACCGCGTTTCTCCAAGTGCGCGATATGATGGAAGCAGACAGAGACGAGACCGATGGCGCGCGTAACGGGCGCCGTTCTCGCCATCGCGGTTATCCTGCTATTCAAAACCTGATCAAGAAGGGCGAAGAGGTGTTGGTGCAGGTTACCAAAGAGCCCATCGGCACCAAAGGTGCCCGTGTGACAACGCAGCTATCGCTTCCGGGTCGCTTTATGGTGCTGGTTCCGGGCGGCAACTGGGTTGGTGTGTCCCGCAAGATCATCAGTCGAAACGAACGCAAAAGACTGAGAGATCTGGTATTTAAGATCAAACCCGATGGCTACTCGGTAATCGTGCGCACAGAAGGGCAAGGGCAGAGTGATCGCGAGTTCAAACGCGATATGAAGCAGCTAGTGAAAAACCACGAGCGTCTGATCAAGACGAGCAGAAAGGTCGAAGCACCTGCCTTGGTGTACAAGGAGATGGGCATGACCTCCAGCATAATACGCGACCTATTCACCGACAATGTGGAACGACTAGTCGTCGATAGCAAAGAACTGTACAAGGAGATCACAGCTTATTTGCGCCAAGTTTCACCTAAATTGCGCCAAAGGGTGGAGCTTTACGGGGATCGTCGGCCCATTTTCGATGCCTTCAACATTGAGGAAGATATTGAGAAGGCGACCAATCGCACCGTGTGGTTGCGGCGGGGCGGAGCCTTGGTCATCGACTACGCCGAGGCAGGAACCTTTATCGACGTGAATTCAGCCCGTTACCTCGGCTCCGACGATCAGGAGGAAAACAATCTCAATACCAATCTGAGGGCAGCTCGTGAGATTGCCCGCCAGCTCAAGCTCCGCGACATTGGCGGCATTATAGTCATCGACTTTATCGATATGAACGAGGAGCGCAATCGCAAAAAGGTCGTTGACTGCTTGGTTGATGAATTCAAACGGGATCGGGCGAAAGTCTCGATCAGCCCACACATCAGCGAGTTTGGCTTGGTCGAAATGACGCGCCAGCGCGTCCGACCAAACCTTTTGCACACTCATAGTGAACCTTGTCCCATTTGCAGCGGCACGGGCCGGATTATGGGGCCAGACACCACCCTGACTTGGATTGAACGCTGGCTTCAGCGTTCTTATGCTGCCACCCGCGAAAGGCGCTACGTGTTAAAGGTCCATCCCGAGGTGGCCACCTATATGCTAGAAAACCGCGAAGAACGGCTTAAATCATTGCGCAAGGCGACCAAAGCTCGCCTCCAAATAGAGACCGATTCTACGTTGGGCCCCCAAGACTATCGGTTCTTCTCGACCAAACGCAGTCTAGATGTGACGGCTGAGTTCCGAGTTTGACAGAAAAATTCTGACCCATATCTTTAAAAGCCTCTTGGTTGATTGCGAAGTAGTCTTAGCGTAGGAGTGCAATTCATGTATGCAGTTGTCAATATCGCCGGCCATCAGGTCAAAGTCGATAAGGGTCAGTGTCTGCGCGTACCCCGGCTTCAGGTCGAAGAAGGTAGCACCCAAGAATTTACCGATGTCCTGCTAGTTTCCGGCGACGACGAGACTAGTGTTGGCAGCCCCACGGTCGAAGGAGCCAGTGTTTCGGCGATGGTCGTCGGTCACGGTCGCGGCGACAAGATTGTCGTTTTTAAGAAGAAACGGCGCAAGAAATACCGGCGGCGCACCGGCCACCGCCAGGATTACACCGAGATTCGGGTCGAGGACATCGTTCTCCCGAACTGAAGTGAGAAAGGACTAGATCATGGCTCATAAAAAGGGTGTCGGCAGTTCCAAAAACGGGCGCGATAGCAATGCCCAGCGTCTAGGCGTTAAGCGCTTTGGCGGAGAGAAGGTCAGCGCCGGCACGATTATCGTGCGGCAGCGCGGGACGCGCATTCATCCGGGTGTCAACGTCAAGAAGGGTGGGGATGACACGCTTTTCGCCACCATTGAAGGGCAGGTGAAATTTGAGTCTTTTGGCAGGAAGGGCAAGCGGGTGAGCGTTTACGCCGCCTGATAAGATGCGTTAATAAGTCACAACGCGAATCGTCCATAGTAATTGAAGCAGGCTCTACCAGCATGGTTGGGCCTGCTTTTTTTGACTTTTCACTCCTCCAGCGTCAGGTGCGATTTAGGCTCCCAGCCCAAAACAGCTCGTGCTTTGGACATGTTCATCTCGCGGTGGTCGGCGTCGCCCGATATGAAGAAGGCGTCGCAGCGGCCATGACCTGTGCAAACGTAGTCCAGAGCGGCTAGATAGGCCCTAGCCAAATCTTCCTCATCGGTAAAGTAAAGACTGCCGGGAGGATAATGTGGTGGATTTTTGGCTTGTTCTATGAATTGCCCTCGAGTGCGCGGACCGGTAATGCGAAGGACCGCCAAGTTCAGGTCAAATTGGCGGGCGAAATAGTGACAAATGCCCTCGGCTAGCCCTTTAGTGAAGCCGTACACACTGGGGCTATCGAGCGGCACTTCTTCCTCGGACGGATAATAGGAGCGGGCGCGGTAGTGGGCGCTCATGGTGGAGGTGTGGACGCCTCTTTTAATACCTAGCCTCCAAGCTGTGTACAGAAGCAGATGCAGTCCCAGACAGTTGACCGTGTAGTTATCGACGATCTGGGTCTCGGTCTGGTGGCTGTCGAGGCCGCCTTGGCCGCTCTTCATGGTCAAGTTGATGAAGGCATCCACTCCGTCTAGGGCACGAGCGAGGGCCTCCGGGTCGGCGATAGAGCCTTCGATGTATTCTACCTCGTGCCGAGGCTTGGCGATGTCCAACACGCGCAG
>JAJEEZ010000526.1:0-4254 GCA_022820705.1 Candidatus Latescibacterota bacterium
TGCAAATAGGCCGGTAACTGCATGGTCGTCCCCGGCTCGGTGGTGGGATTGGGGTAGCGCCCGGTCACGGTTGGTATGTAGTAAATTTTGTCGCGCGCGGCCATGACCTCTGGATAGGGCACTTCCCGCAGCTTCTCGTAAAAAGAAGCCTGATACGGCCAGTTCCCAAACCAGTGCGCCAAGTACAGGCCATCGACGCCCTGCGCCCAGTAGTTGCAGGCGGCCCCGCGCACCATCTCAATGGTCGCCTCTCCCAAGCGATCCGAGTCCACGTGGCTTTGCAAGGCCGCGTGGACCCGACAGCCCGTGCCCTCGGCTGCGGCAACCAAGGGCCGGAAATCAACGGTCGAGTCCAGCAATTCCGGGCCGGAAAAAGCCTGACCGATTAGCACATCGACCAACCCTTCGCGCAGCCACGCTTCTACGTCCATGCCGACGGCATAGCACCCCTTGATACTATAGGGAATGCGGATGGCCAATTCGCGTTGCTTGCCGCTCCGCTTGACAGCGCGATACACTTTGCGCACCCACTCGGTCATAATCTCGCGTCCAGCGTCAACCTCGTCTGGGTGGAAGTAGTAGGGCTGGTAGTTCATCTGCAACTCAAAGCCATCGACCGGATATTTTTTTAGCGTCTCGGCAATCAGGGCAAAGCGCTCGTCGCGAACTTCTTTGTGCTTGAAGTCGAGACAGGTGTAGCCAGGATAGTCGTCGGGGACACCGTCTTGCGCGCCGATTTCGAGATGGGCGTTGTCAAAGCGGAAGTCCGAGCAGCGCACGTCCTCTTCCCTCGGCCCCCGACCCTGCTGTACCAACAGCGTCGGATACACCTGTTTGCCGTACTGGTGGGCACGGTCGCAAATCAGGCGCAGAGGATCGTGCCCCTTGCGGATTAGATCGCGGGCGTTTTGGTGGGCGCGACGGAAAATCAAATGCGGCCACCGCTTCACATTGTGCCCCCACAGTTCCCCTACCTCAGTGTCGTGCAGCACCGTGCGGCCGTCGCCGAGGCAGAACATGATGGCTTCAACCGGCGTACCCAACAGCTCGTCCACCCCCTGCTCGTATTCCTCCTTCTGCATCGGCGGCTCGTACATGTAGATCAGTGGGTGTCGTCCGTCGTGGTAAAACATGATTTTGGGCTTTGGCATAGTCTCGCTCCTCTATGTCCAGTTGCGCGAATCGGGCACGGCCACCCAAGCCGACCCTTGGGCGACCGACTGTTGGCTGACGAGGCCGGGCAAGGTCATGTCCATCGCCAAGTCGATGCCAATGGCCGGTTCCTTTTCCCCGCGGATGGCCGCGACAAAGTCCTGAACCTCCCAATAGTCACCACCACCGTGACCGGCGGCGAGGGCTTCTGCCGGAGGATGCCGCCAATGATCGGGCAAAAATTCCTCTAGCGCCTCCAATGGCTCCCAGCGCGGCTGCTCACTGCGATTGCGCAGCCAGATTTTGGCCGTGGCCTCAAAGCCGTCGGCTGACTCGTACGCGCCATCAGTTCCCTGTAGCGCATAATGCACCATGTTGTGTGGCCGATCCGAGAGCATATCGACCCGGATATGGGCCAGCCCGCCACCCGACAGTCGGCACATCATGGTCACCGAGTCCTCCATTTCGTACAAATCGCCGCGCGGGTCGCGGTAGTGATTCCCAGTGCCCACGGCACAGACGGCCACCACCCGCTGCCCGACAAACCACGTCAGCACCGGCCCCAAGCTGTGCGTGCCATAGGTGCAGCCATTGACGCCCGTCTGCCAACGCCGCCGCCAAGGCGTGATCTCGTTAAGCTGTTTCAGTTCGTGGATATAAGCCCCTTCGGCGTAGTACAGCTCGCCAAAAAAGCCGCGCTCGACCAACGCTTTTACCAGTGTGTTGGGCTTGGTGTACACGTAATTCTCGGCCATCATATAGACAGCTTTGCTGCACCGCGCCGCCCGCGTCAAATCGCGGCACTCCTCAACCGACACTCCAGCCGTCACCTCGCTGAGCACGTGGATGTCGCGCTCCAAGGCCGCGATGGACTGAGGCACGTGCCACGGCATGGGTGATCCCACGACGATCGCGTCCACCCCCCCAGAGTCGAGCATTTCACCGGCGTCCGTAAAGACTTGTTCAACGCCCAATTCGGCCGCGTGGCACTCAACCTCTTCCCGGCGGATGTCGCACAGCGCGGTAACTTCCGTGGCCGGATGAGCCAGCAGGGTGGGGATAAAGCCGCTTCCGCGACCAGCAGCCCCAATGACGCCAACGCGTATTTTGTCCATTTCTATATCTGTTTGACAACCGGCCTCAACAACCGTACTGTTGTAGGCCATTTTTTAACCCATTCCCCATAGGAGGAACCTCATGGCCACTATACCTAACATCAGCTCGGATATCGCCGGACCGCTCGGCGCGATTCACCTACCCCGCTTGTGGTCCAAGCTGCGCCTAAGCGCGGCTGGCGAATTGCCCGCGGACTACCCGGAATGCGGCGCAGGCTTCGATCAGATGGTCCTCGACGGCCTCAGCATCGACCGCGACGCGGCCGTGGCCTACGTCAAGGACAACAAGGCCAGCTACATCGAATTTGAAAACTGGGTCAAGGACCAGCGCGGCGGCTCCATTCCCCAGAGCGAAATCGACGCTTCCAACGCCGCCATCCGCGGCTACAACCACGACGACGAGACCCGCACCGACATCCTCGGTGCCGCTGGCCTCGGCGACGACGGCAGCATTCTCGACGCCGTCAATCTCAACAACCTCGACGACTGGACTGAACTGCACAACGCCCTGAGCTAACAGGACGTATCCCACTCGTCTGTCGGCCCGCTTCCTCTCGTTGGAGGCGGGCCGCTTTGTTGTTTGCCGCTCGCCTATTCATACCTCCTTTTGACGAGGCTGTCAACGCCCTTGATAGCCCTCTACTGAATTTGTACTTTGTGCCACTCACCCTCTCTGCGAAAGCGAATCTGCAATGAAACCCGATGTCGTCAAACTAACCAAAGCATTAGTCGCCTATCCCTCGGAAAGCCAAACCAGCAACGTCGAAGTCACCCAACACGTAGCCGGAGTCTTAGACCAGCTTGGTTTCCAAATAGAAGAGGTGCCCTACACAGATGAGGCAGGCGTGGACAAGCTCTCCATCGTCGGCAAGTTGGGCACCGGGGAGGGAGGGCTGGCCTTGATGAGCCACGACGATGTCGTCCCCGCCAATCCCGCCGACGGCTGGCACCGCGATCCCTACGACTCATACGAGGCCAACGGCAAGCTCTACGGCCGCGGCTCCTGCGACATGAAAGGCCCCCTTGCCGCTTCAATTTGCGCAGCCGCCCGTTTCAAGGCTGCCGATCTCAACGCTCCAATCTACATCGTCGTCACGGCCGACGAGGAGGTCCTCTGCGTCGGCGCGCAAAAGGTCACGGCCCATTCCAAGCTCTTTGCCGAGGCCAGCACTGGCTGCGGCATCATCTGCGAACCCACCAGCCTCCGCGTCGTCCACGCCCACAAAGGCTCGCTTGCCATCCAAGTCACCGCCAAAGGACGCCCCGCGCACACCAGCACCCTGAAGGGCACCAACGCCAACCTCAAGATGATTCCCTTTCTCGCGGAAATGAAGCGATTCAACGAGCGAGTGCTCAGCGCACGCCGCTATCGCAACGAAGAATTCGCGCCGCCGCATTCCGAGTGGTGCATCGGCATCAACGATCACAACCGCGCCACCAACATCTCCCCCGCCCAAAGCATCTGCACCCTCAACTATCGCCCCATGCCCGGCATCGACGTCGATGATATTATCGACCGAACCCGCAAAAGCGCGCAAAAACACGGCCTCAATTTCGAGCTCAAGCATTGCGGCGAGCCGCTCTACACCGCGGTGGACGCCCCGCTGGTCCGCACGGCGCTCAAGCTAACGGGCCGTCGCAAGCCCACTACAGTGGCCTACGGCACCGACGGCATGGCTTTTTTCAAGAAGATGAAACAAATGATCGTCCTCGGCCCAGGCGACATCGCGCAAGCCCACACCGCCAACGAATGGATCAAAACCGACCAACTGCGCGCCAGCGTCGATCTCTACGCCCGCTTCATCGAGCATATCTGCGTGTAGGGGGCTGAATCTCAAGGCTAGCGACTTATGCGGGATTTGCTAGCAGAATATAAATAATGGAGATTCGTAAAACAGAGATATTCGCTAATTGGTTTGACAGTTTAAGAGATCGAAGGGCAAAGGCTCGTATTCAAGCGCGAATTGATCGCTTAGCATTAGGGCAT
>JAJEEZ010000302.1:0-7090 GCA_022820705.1 Candidatus Latescibacterota bacterium
CGGCAATAAGGCCCATGTAAATGGCACCGGGCATCATGATAAAGCCGACGAAGAACGCCCCAGCCACAGTCCGCATGGTAAAGCCCTCGCGGAAGCGCGTCGGGGGCTGCATCAGGTCGCGATAGCTAGTTAGATCGTTAGCCGTCACGGTCGGTATCCACCTCCCATTTCACCTTGTAATAGCGCGACCGCGGCCCACACCAGCCGCATTGCGACCTCGCCGCAAATCATCCCCAGGAAAAACGGCATGACCCGCCTATAGGTTTGTGCCCCGCCGTAGCGCACCGCCAGCCACTTGCATAACCAGCCGCACAACACCGACCCCCACACCAACCAGCCGAAGCCCGTGCCAAACACAAAGCCCATCGGATGCAAGGGCCAGCGCAGAAAGTGCTGGCGCATCAATGCCAAGAAATAGGTACAGCCCGCCCCGACCGCGTGAAATCCCAAGCGCACCCAGTCCGTGCCTCCATCCACCGTGCCCGCGTCTTTGAACAAATAGTTGTAGTAGCGGCCAATGCGCGCCTCAGATCGCGCACCGCCCTGTTCCTGCAAGGCAAACAACCCGTGCTCGTAGATCGTCTCCAGCGAAAACACATAGCCGGCCCCCAACCCAACGGCCAACCCCAAGGCCATTCCCCAAATCAAGCGGCGCGGCGACACCCCGTGCATATCGGCCAACTTCAGTCCCTCAAATTGCAGAGCGGGCCAGATCCCAATCATCGTAAAGCCAAACACCGCCAAAAAGCCAAAGCCCATGTAGGTCTCATCGGCAAAATGCCCAGCGCCAGTCCCCAACACCACGAAGAACAGATAGCCCACAATCTGCGGCATCCCCACAATGGGCAACCCTCCGTCGATCCGTAGCCGCGCAAACGTCAACGCCAACAGCAACACCAGCAATAACGCCGCAATGCCCATCAGCGGCGGCACCCCCAAAGCCGTAGTCCACGCCCACAGCACTAGCACCCCAACCACCAACCCCCACGTCGCCGGACTGCGCCAAGAGATCGCCTCCGCCAAGGCCCGCCGCGCCGACCACAGGCTGAACAGCCCCAAAAACAGCAAGCCACCACGCGCCTGCGTCATAAAGAAAGGGAAGTGACTCGGCCAATCTAGCCACGGCGATCCGTGCCCAGGAATGAAGTCGCCGCGATATTCCGAGCGCCCGAGGAAATGAGCCACCAGCAATTGCACGCGAGTGAGCAGATAGAAAAACCACGTGCTGAACGACACCTCCACGGGAGCGAGAAACGCCGCGCCCACCAACAGCGGGACAAACTCAAAGTGGAACGGCGACTCAAAAGGGGCCATGGCTTTCCACGGGTCGTCGAGCAGGAAATGCTCCATTGCCAATCTCGTGGTGATCTCGGGCACGCTCGGCATGTAGTGATGCCACCCATTGATCCCCAACAGCACGACCGGCACCAACGCGCCCCACCAAAACAGCCGCTGGCCAAACAGATCTCCAGCAATCAGAGCGCGGGGCACTTCCAGCAGCGGAAATCCCAACCGCTCAGTCTCTAACCAGCGCTGCCGCAACAGCCACACCAAGCAAAAGCAGGTCAAAAAGAACGCGCCGAAAAACACACTCCACATCGCCAGCGGCCACAGCCACGCCCCCCAAGGCACGGCCGCGCCACCTTCAAACGCCCCGATGGCCGGTGCCTCATTCGGCCCACCTGGCACCAACCAGTCCGGGACGACTTGCAAAAATCGGTAATAGGGTCCCGTTGACTGAGCAAACCCTCCGTAGAAACCCGTCACCAAACCCGGCAGAAAGCGGTGCATCAAGCCGGAAGCGGTCGCCGACACCCCAATTACCAGCGCGGCGTAAAGCACCGCCCGATCCCCCGGGCCAAGCCAGCGCCGCATTAAGGTAACGGCGGCCAAAGCCCCTATTGGCACGGCGAAAAAGACCTGCGCCCCCGGCGCACCCCCGGCCCCGGCCAAATACGGGCCGTTGTACAGCAACTCGACGCGCTGAAGCAACCACCCGCTTGCAACCGTGATGCCGGTGATGAGCGCGGCTAAGCGCAGCGCGGCCATCTCGTAAATCTTTCTACCATTCCTTGCGTTGTCCTAGTCGCCATTTTAGACCAACCCATATTGAAACCTACATACATTAGACTAAAGAACCCGCGCCAGAAAGCCTCACCAGAGCTTTAGCGGCTGTCCTCAAGATCGGCCTTGACCGTTGCGGAGAGAGGCCATTTCGTATTGGGCGATCTGGCTGATGCTAACGAGGTTGAATTCGCAGGACGCAAAGTATCCCAACAATAGGAGAATCCCATGGGCGTGAAATCCGTTTATATGATGACCGATTTGGAAGGCGTGGCCGGCGTCGATGATTGGGACCCAAGGCACCGGGACGATGCGACAACGGCAAAAGGCGTGTACGACCGCGCCGAGATGCAGCGCTTGTTGACCGGCGAAGTCAACGCCGCGGCCGAAGGCTTATTTGCAGCAGGTGTCGAAAAAATCATCATCAATGACGCGCATGGGGCGGGACGCACGATTTTGTCCGAAGAATTGATCTCAGGCGTAAGACTGGTCCAAGGGGTCAAGCGGCCGTGTTGGTTGCCGGGCTTATCACCCAGATTCGACGCCTTGATCCAAGTGGGCATGCACGCAATGACCGGCACGCCCAACGGCTGCCTCGCCCATTCGATGAGCCAAGATATGGTCTATCGCGTCAATGGTGTCGAAGTCGGCGAGATGGAAATGGCGGCGTATTTGTGTGGTCATCTAAGCATTCCCTGGGTCTTTACCGCGGGCGATCTGCACGCCTGCACCGAATCCGAGCGCTGGGTCCGCGACATTGTCACAGCACCTGTAAAAGAAGGGCTGGGAGAATTATGCGCCTTGCACATGGCACCAACAGACGCCCGCGCCCTGATTAAGACACGCGTCCAAGAAGCCATCGCGGTCGCCCAAAACATCGAACCGCTCATTGCAAAACGTCCGGTGATGGTGGAAGTAACGCACCCCGACCCCGATCGTCTTTCCGTGCCAGAAGGGGTTGAGCGCGTGGATGACCTTACGATTCGCTGCAAAGGCGACTCCTTCTGGCAGGTATTTCACAACATGGTTTATGGCAAGCCCAATTTTCCAGTTCCCGCATAACGTTCATCCCCGCTCCCACTGCGGCAACTGCTCGGCGTAGTAGCGGCGACTCTCCGCGTCCAAGGTGCGCCAGATCAAAAACTGCTTGCGCACATCGTCCAAAAAGGTGCGCACCACCCGCTGCCACGTCGCCAGATCCCCGGCTACCAACGTCAAATCAACGTGAATGTCGCAATAGTTCGGGTCCGCCCCCGGCTCTATCTCCATCGCGGTCTCTTGCACCACGCCTTGGTCAAACGGCGCCAACCACACCCGCGCCGCCACCCGCACCTGCTCCCCCACCTGCTCCACCTCTAAGGCTTCGACGTAAAATCCCGCCCCAATTGACTGCTCCTGATTGGCCGCCCACGATTCCGCTTGAAACGCCGCCATGCCGAGCGCTTCGCGCCGCGCCAGCGAGAAGGGCAGTTGCACGCGCAAATGCTCGCCCTTGACGACCGGCAGCTTCCACCGCCGTTCAATACCCGGCGTGCAAATCCGCCCGGCCATGCGCGCCGGATAGAGCGCCGACGCCACCACCAACAGCGCGATTGCGCCAACGGTGAGCACCGCCCCTAGCGACGAGTAATTCAGTTCCAAGCCAGGCAAAAATCCCCCCTGGGCCAAAAGTTGCGCCGCTCCTTGCCCTAGCAAATAGCCAGCGACCGTGCCGACCACGCCCAACGCCACCGCTTCCGCCATAAACAACCCGCTAACGTGTCCAGGCGCTAAGCCGACCGCGTTAAAGGTGCCGATTTCCTGCGTCCGCTCGTACACCGCCCCGAGCATGGTGTTGAACACGATCAACCCGGCGATCAGCAGCGGCACGATCAGCGATCCCCATCCAGACACCGACGCCACCCCCACCGAATTGACGAGCAAGCGTTGTCCCCCGAGGCCGGCGAACAGGTTCAAATCCAAGGTCTCCGCCAACTCTACCAGCGCACTGCGAATCTCCTCCGTAGTCCCATCCAACCGAATCCCCACCGACGCCAGCCGCACCCCATCCCACCGCATCAGCGCGGCAAACGGCAAGACTGGCGTCGCCGACGCGGGCAAATGGGCAAACGGCTGCAACTTCCCCCCCTGCCCACGTCCCACTTCTGCTTCCGAAGGCTGTTGCGCCTCTGGATCCAACGGAGTCAGCGGCTCGCCGTTCAGATCGAGCCGGTCCAGCGCGTCATCCGCGAGCAACCCAACCACCCGAAACACCTCCCCAAAAACCCGTACCCGCTCCAATCCCTCGGCGCTGACCCCCAAAGAATCCGCCAATCCCACCGGCAACAAACAGGCGTCCTCTTCCCCGGGCCGCAGCCACCGGCCGGCCACCACCTCCGGCCCGAGCAAATTCTCTTCCTGCGCCGCTAGCCCAACAAACCCCCAGACCCCGACCGCTCGCTCTTCCGCGCCATCCCGCTCAACTCGGTAAGACGACGCCAGCGATGATACCGACATCCACGCACGCGGCGCGACCTGCTCGTCGCCAAACCAATCGCGCAACAGATCGTAGCCTGCCAACTCCATGGCCTGCCAGCCCGGCATCCGCACCAACGCACCTTCGTACGCCGCGTCCGCGCCAATCGCAATCCAATTCGTGTGTAGCGCAGCGCGGACCGAAGTGAAGGACAGCACGGAAAAGGTCAACAGCACCAGCGTCGCGCAGGTCAGCCCCGTGCGCCACGGTCGCCGCCGCAAATGCGCCAACCCCACGGCAACCGACGTCAGCACCGCACCCGACCGCTGCACCGCAATCTGCCCGCGCCGATTGCTCAGTTCCTGCAACTCCCGGTTCAACCGCGACATCCCCAGAAACGTGACCAAAATCCCCAACGCCAAGATGACGAAGCCGAGCAGGATGATCGCCGGCGAGATCGACAACTCAAAGGCCGGATGCACGTAGCGCAGGGCGACAAAGCCCACGAGAAAGAGCGCGAAATACCCAAATACCTGCCGCCGCAAATCGGCAAACCCAAACGCCAATCGCTCGGCAAAGTGGGCAAAGGGAATCAGCACGGCCAACAAAAAGAGCGCGCCCTGCACCACCCCCGCTTGCGTCCGCTCCACGTCCCGATAAGCTGCCGCGGCCAGTGCCCAAGCGCGCCGCGCCCGATCGAAGAAATCTTGGTGCCGATGCTCGGCGCGCGCCGCCTCGGCTTCTGCGAGCAACCCAGCCGACCGCTCGTAAAAGGCCGCCAGCCGCCCATTGCGCACGCCGTGTCGCTCCAGCCGGTCAATCCGCTCGCCATTGAGCACGTGCATATCGGCAGCCACCCGATACACCGTCTCCACAATGCGTCCCTTCTCATCAACCGCATAGCCCACCCCGCTCGGCGTGTCCTCCGTGCCATTGAGCAACAACAGGCGTCGCCCCAACCCATAGCGTCCCGTCGCCATCACGGCCTTGAACCGCTCACTAGGCTGAGTAAAAATCACGCCGACCGGCTCCGTCCACGACCCCACCCGATTCACATAGCTGAATAGCTCCATTTCTGGAGCTGTCAGCGGCAGGCAGGCCCCGTACACCACCGGCTCGGCTTCCAGCACCGCGTCAATGGCTTGCACGCGCTCCAAGGTCAACAAATTGCGCGGATCAAAAATCCCAAACAGCGCCGTCCCCCGCAGCGGTGCAGTGACAATTTGCACCTCGTCCTCGGCACTATCCATCGTCACTGTCAGCGCACGCCCCGGCAACTTGCGCTCCCCATTGATCCCCCAGTCCGGCGCATCCGTCACCATCCCAGTCTCCGCATCGAGCCCATACGCCTCCAACCGCACCGGCTTCGTGTAGATAATGCCAGACTCAACCCCGGGAATGGCAAATCGCCCCGAATCATCCGCCGCCGCCCAAAAATCCGGCCGCACCCCAGCCAACGTCGGATGGCGCAACCGCAGCCGCACCAACGCCCCAGCCGTAGGCTGATCCGGCAGATAGCTGCGCGGCCCATAGTGGACCACCTCCCCACCAATGGTGCCAAACGCATCATTACCCCAAGCCCACGGCTCCAGGTCCGGGTCGTCGATGAGCGCAGGCAGCACGCCCTGCAGCAGCGTAACTTGATCGCCCAACCAGTCAAAGCGCACCGCCCCAGAATAGTCGTCGGGCACGTCAAAGCGAGCGCGGCTGTCGTTGACCGTGCAAAAGGCCAACGCCGGGCATCCGGTGAGGGCCGCTACCGCCGCATCCAACGGCACCGTCAGCCCCATCCCCCCCAAACCTTGGCGGGCAAAGTCCTGCTTCAGACCATTGACCAGCACCCGCTCGCCCCCCAACGCAGAGTCTTCGTACGCCGTTACCAGCCTTAACAACCGCTCGGTAATCGGCGGCGCGAGCAAGGAGACGCGATACGGCTCTCGCGGCCTAAACGCCCCGAGTCGCGGACTGTGCGACGACAGATCCAACCCCACCAAAAAGCGCGTCTCCAGCGCGCTGAGCCGCTGCAAAAGCGCAGTCTCCTCCACCTCGCCCTCCCGCTGTCCCGCAGCCGCCAGCAACAACGGCGCAAAATGGCGCATACCCGCCATGTTCTGGAAGTGCCCAGCCGTCCACAGCAACGCAACCGTGCGCTTGGGCGGCTGCTCGGCAAATCCCCGAGCCAGTTCCAACAGCGCCGCCGCACTCACCGCTTGCTCGGCCCCCGGTGCTAACGCGGGCACCGGCGACACCGCGTCGTAATGCGCGGCGAGGAAGACGACCTCCTCCTTCAGCGTCGCATCTCGCCCAGGAATCACGGCGACCAAGTTCTGCGCCGTCACCTCTCGCCACGCCATCCGCCCCCGCAAGCGCACCTGCGCCTGCGACTCTTCCAACACCTGCAACCGCTCCGCCACATCTTTGCGCGCATAGAGCCTCGGCAAGTCGGCCGGCACATCGAGGAACTTCTGCTCCGCTTCCTTGCGATGCGCCCCAGCCGATTCCAAGAACACCACGGCCGCGGCCCCCAAGTGAAACGCATCTACCCAAGCTGTGCCCGAGACATAGTCGAGC
>JAJEEZ010000185.1:0-7504 GCA_022820705.1 Candidatus Latescibacterota bacterium
AAGATCAATAAGAGCTCTCGCTTCAACCCCCCAAACATCATGCTTTTCAGAATAGGCCTCTTGACGAATATTTACCTCATCGCGGGCATCGATAATCTCTTGCGGAACCGGGCCACAATCTATTACCTCCTGAGGAAGATGCTCCGCCTCTTCGGAGGTTACCGAAGAAATATATCCCGCACTTCCCCTACTCTCCGTACTTCCCCTACTCTCCGTCGTCTCCGTCGTCCTCGTCTCCGTTGACTGCAAGAACTCAGGGCAATCATCGCCGGCGCACACCACGTCAAGCAGGTAGGGTCTGTCATCTCTGGGCACGTTCAGCATAGTGTCTATGGCGGTCTGACTGAAGTTGAAAGGGTAATAAGCCCGAGCATCGCCTAAGGCCGACGGGTGGGGATCGCGGTCGAACCAGTAGTCAAAATCCCGGTGGACCACCAAGCTGTCCCGGACATAGGCGATGCGGTAGTACTCCTCGTTTTCTACCAGCGCGTATTGAGAATGATCCGGATAGGCCCGGTAGCGCCATTTGACCTCACCGCGATAGATGCGCACCACCGAGGTGTCCCGGTCAATCAAGTCGCTCCAAATAGCGCAGGTGTTATCGGACAGTACTAGACCAACTCCGGCGCGCTTGTATCGTTCATTGGCCGTCTCAGCGGCCCAATAGACGCGCTTGGAATTGGGGGTGAGATATTCGGAGATATGGACGCGCTGCCCATCCGTGTAGAACCGATTGGAGCCATAGAAAATCGTCCACGCGGAGTCGGCCGGCATGGACCATTCGTCGGCACCACAGGTCCAATGGATGTAATACCGCTCAGACGAATCGCCTGTGGTCATTTTTGCCGCTGGACCCGAAGGGGCTACCGTATAATCTGTGGAACAAGCTACCCATGCTACACTCATACCAAACAACATCAAAACCACACACACACCTGCCCATTGTATGCTTGATACCTTTCTATGCTACAGGGGATTATATCTTTGGCGTAGAGGTGGGGATCTTCGCCGCAGGGTGTTTCAGCGCAGCAACAGCATTTTCCGCGTCTTTAGTTGGTCGCCGACTTGCAGGCGATACAGGAATACGCCGCTGGCTAGCTCGGCCCCATCCTCGCCCCGTCCATCCCACAACACTTGGTGATACCCTGCAGCCCGGGTTCCGCGTACTAAGGTGGCCACCTTCTGACCGGAGATCGTGTACACAGTCAAGTCCACCATCTCTCCGTAGGGCAGGTCAAATGCAATGGCCGTGCCGCTGTTGAATGGATTCGGGTAGTTTTGGTCTAGGGCGAATTTCATCGGCAATTCAGCCGTAAAATCCTCGACCAGCGCGGCGGACCGGCGAGCCGCACCTTGCGTCGGCGAGCTGAAATACGCTTCGGCCAGCGCAAAGGCGTCCTCACCAATGCGGGGGCCGATTAGGCGAGCGGGAATGTCGTCCGCGGGGGGATGGATGCCTCCCCACATACGCGATAGGCTGCTCTGATCCGAGGCGTCGCGGTAGGTCGCCCATTGCAGCACCACATCGACGCTAGGGCCTTCCTCAAAAACGAGAAAACTGTTGCGCTCGATGCGAAATTCGCCCAAGCCTCCAGGGAAAAACGGATCGCCGGTAAGCAGGGTCAGAATTTCGGCCGCGGCACTTGAGAAGGTCAAGTGGCCCGAGACGTAGCCGGCAAAGGCCGGGGTGACAAAATTGGACCGTTGGTACGGCCACCAATTCTCGGCCAAAATCCAGCCGACGCCAGCTATGTCGGTGGCCGGATCGGCGATGTAGCTCGGCCCGCGCCAAGACTTCAGCTTGATTTTGCCGATGTGTTCGCCACTCTCACCAGCGAGGGGATCTCCGGCTTGAACCAACTCGATATGGCCGTCGATGAGCGGTAAGCCGAGGGAATCATAATGCGGCAGATCGGGATCGCTGCTCTGGCCGCGACCTGCCAGCCAGCGAATGGCCGAAATGGGGCGGACGTAGTCGTACCAGCACTTGATGCTCCAGGCGGTCACGGCCGCGTCGTGCATGGCACCCCCCATAGCGAGATAGGCTTTGACATCCCATTCGAGGTCGTCGCGGATTGGCCCCTCGCCTTTGAAGCGCTTTTCAAAGAGCGGATGATCGCTGACGTAGTTGAGGATGGAAAACCAATGGCCCGGCGGAGTCTCGGTCTCTGGGCCATCGGCCCAGAATTCGGCCAGCACTCGGGCGTAGTCAGCGCGCGGCACCCACTGTTCTTCATAAGGCTGGCCGGTGTGGGGATTGATCGGATGGCCCTCGCTGGCGTCGCCGCCTTCGAGCATGTTGTAGAATGCTTGGTACTCGGCTAACGTCTGAGGCAATTCGGGCGCGTTGCCGATGGCACCGGGCGAAATATCCCAGAGGACGCCATCGGCCGGATCGAGATGGGACGCCCAGAGCGCGACGAGGGCAAAGCCCCATTGATATTCTTCAGACGCCATTCTCAATCTAGGGGGATCGCGGTGGTTGCGGAGGCCGTTGAACGCTCTGAACAGGTCGGCCAAGTTGGAGAATTGTGAATCTTGTTGTATATGGGGCGGCGGTCCCGGATCGTGATACACCGGCATGTCGTTGCCGTCCCGTCGGTACATCGTTAGGTCCTCGTCGCTGAGGGCAAAGGGAGTCACGAAACCCCAGTCGGCGGTGAGAAACGATTTGTAGGTGTCAAGATAGAGGGGCTGCCAGAAATTAGGGTCAAAAAGGCCGTTGGGGCCTGGCAGGGTAGGGTTCAGAGACGAATTGAAAGGCTCGTAGAAACGGTTGCTGTACGCGAGCTGCTCGTTGGAACCGTCCTGCAAGCCGAATTGAATCAGATTTTGGGCAATGTAGTTGCCCAAGGCCGCGGGGTTGCCATCGGCGTAGTCCGTGGAGGTAAAGGCTGGATCGTAGCCCAAGTCTGCCATGAGCACTTCAATAGGGCTGAATATCGATTCCGAACCCGGAGAATTGGCAAAGCGGTGCTTGATGAGACGGTAGGCCGCATAGCTCATAGCTTGGCGGCGAGCCTCCTCTACGTCATCGGGACGAGGCACCCCGGCAAAGGGAACGGTAAAGCCGCTTACAGTTTGGCCCAGCAGATAGGTCTGCTCGGGGCCATCGCCGTACACTGCCCAAGCATCGTACAGGGCTATGCTAGTGTGGAAGAGGTTGCGGGCTTGGATCGTGGGATCGGCGTAATCATTGCCAATCGTCTCCAACAGGGCCTCATTCCACTGGCGTGCGACCGAGTGTTGGGCGAGCGTTGGAGTGGAAGATAATGCGAGGGTGGTGAAAAGCGCGCAGACAAGAAATTTTCTACTCCGCATGATGAAGGTAATGCCTCCTCTGTGTGATGGGTGAATCGGCCCCCTAAAAAGTGGGGGCCGGGCCATATCCACCTCACGCAGAGTATGCGGGGCATTTCCTGCCTATTCGCCAAGCGAAGGGGAGCGACCCCTCCACTAAGTACTCTGGCTATTGTATTCAGCAAGTGACCCGACATGCGGCTCCCTGCATAATTACACAGAGTATGCGGAGCATTTCCTGCCTATTGCCCAGTGAAGAGAAGCAACCACTCCACTAAGCATTCCGACTATATTATACAACAAGGCATCCAACATGTGGATTCCTCGCGCAGAATATCAGAGCATTCCGCTTAATGCTCAGCAAAGGGGAGCGACCCCTCCACTAAGCATTCTGAACTATGTACAACAAGGGAACCTACATGCGGGTTCCCTGCGCAAGGTGGATAAGAATAAAGATATGTAAGCTTTTACAGAAAGTAAACTATCCAACGGCGGCGCTCGGGGCACCGCCAAATCTCGGGATGCACCATCTGCAGAACGGGAAGACGCCGAGAAATTTACAGTTCAATGGGGATTGCTTTAATTTGCCCGCACAACGGATTGGGGGAAACCGCGATGAAACTCACGACCGAACAGATCGCAGAATTCAACACGCGCGGCGTCATCATCGCCCGCGAAGCGCTCACCCACGACGACTTGCAGCCACTCATCGACGAGCTGTCGGCGTGGATCGACGCCCGCGCACAGACGCTGCACGACGAGGGCGAAATAGCAGACCTGCACGAGGACGCCCCGTTTGCCACGCGCTACGGCTTGCTGTTCAAACAGTGCCCTGAGATCGGGCGTGGAATGGACATCATGCACTATCGGGGGCGGGCGATGTTCGAGTTTTTGCGCAACGAAAACTTGCTCGACCTGCTCGAATCGCTGCTAGGTCCCGAACTGATCTGCAACCCCATTCAGCACCTGCGAGCCAAGCCGCCGCAAGCCTACGAAAACCGCGAAGGCCCCTCTTTCCACAACGCGCCCTGGCACCAAGACGCCGGCGTGATGATGCCAGAAGCCGAAGGCTCTAACGTCGTCACCTGCTGGCTACCCTTGGCCGAAGCCACAGTAGAGACCGGCTGCATGGAGGTCTTGCCCGGCCTCGTCGAAACCGGCTACCTCCGGCACTTGGCAGCCGGCGGCACCACCATCGCCCCCGAGGCCATGCCCCAAATTGAACCCTTCCCCTTGGAGTGCAAGCGCGGCGACGTGGTGCTCATGAGCCGCTTTACGCCCCATCGCTCCACCCCCAATTACTCCGACCAATGCCGCTGGTCGCTGGATCTGCGCTACCAGCCCACCGGCCAGCACACCGGCCGCACCGGCCACCCCGACTTCGTCGCGCGCTCCCACCGCAACCCGTTCAGCGAGCTGACCGACTACGAGGAATGGTGCCGTTTGTGGACCGACGCCTTTGAAAATCCTCGCGGCGTTGTCTCACACCGAGGCGAATAGAAGGGCGCTAACCGTACGTTTTCGCTCGTGCTTTGAGCTTTGCTAGGAATTTCCAGACGGCTTCTTTGATCGCAGCTTGGCGAATGGCTGGCTGCACTGAGCGATTGCAAGGAGACGACGATGGCCAAACCACGCATTTTTTTCGACCACGACGGTCGGCACCCGCTGATCTACA
The DNA here is from genome assembly GCA_022820705.1 of Candidatus Latescibacterota bacterium. Lineage (GTDB taxonomy): Bacteria > Latescibacterota > UBA2968 > UBA8231 > UBA8231. The sequence continues at coordinate 4,976 of JAJEEZ010000185.1, forward strand.
TGTACGAGCCGCCGATGCAGAAAGAAGAGCTGGAGGCGGCAGTAGACGAGTTGGTGGGGACACCAGTCGAGGCGCTGTCTCTGACCCTAGGCGATGCGCAGAGCCTGCTCTACGATTCGCAGGTGGGCGCGTTGTGGGGACGGGATATAAAGAAGTGGCCGCATCTGATCTGGAAGCGGGCCAACCAGAATTTCACCCAATTGATCAAAGCCGGATGCGATCCGCTCCAGGTGCTCTGCGACAAAGCCCATGCCAATGGCCTGCTGCTCTACGCGATGCTATTGCCGCAGCAGGGACCGCGGGAGTTGATGTTGAAAAGCTGGGAAAATCCGCGCTTTGCCGCCGCCGAGCAGCGCAACCCGCAGCCGTTGGAGATCGGCAGCAAGGGCGGTGTGGACGCGGAGTGGCCGGGGTATCGCGCGTGGGATTACGCTTGGGATGCAGTGCGCGAGCGGAATTTGGCGATAGTCGAGGAAGTGCTCGCGCACTATCCCGTTGACGGTTTTGAGCTACAGCTCAATTACTGCCCCTATTACTTTCACCCCGATGAGATTGCGGCGGGGACGGGGATTATGACCGAGTGGATAGGGCGGGTTTACGCGGCTGTAAAAAAGAGCGATCCGGCACGAGAATTGGTCCTGCGAGTGCCAGCGAATCTGGATGGATGCCGGGCGGTAGGGCTAGAGCCATTGGAGTGGATGCGCCGGGGCATTGTCGACGCGATCGTGCCCGAGGCATCGGGAGCGGCAGACCCGTCGGCGGATTTCAGCGCCTTCGTCAAAGCGGCACACGGGACGGCGTGTCGGGTCTTGCCGGCGTTACAGAGTCGGATCGACAGCGACCGGGTCGGCGAGGGGACGATCGAAATGGTGCGGGCGGGGGCTTGCAACTATTGGGCGCAGGGAGTCGATGGTCTCTATATCGCGCATTGGTTTGGCTGTTGGCCGTATAAGGCCGATTTCTACCAGAAGCTGCGCGAGGTGCCCTTCCCCGAAACGATGGCGGCCAAGGACAAAATCTATCGAATCCCCAGCGAGGGCAGCGCGCCGGTGCCAGAGGCGATTGCGCCGAATGTCGCTAATCCGCTACCCATTGAATTGGCAAAGGGGCAGGCGCTACAGGTGGGTTTTGCGGTGAGTGATGATCTGCAAAAATGGGACAAGGTCAATCGGGTCCACGAGGTAATCTTGCGGGTGCGAGTGCAGGAGACGACGGAGCGGGATCGCTTGCGCTTTGCTTTTAACGGCAAAGAATTACCGCAATCGCTGCTGCGCAAAATCAATCAGATGTACGTGATGGATGCGCCGCGCTATCGGGTTTTTGGCTATTGGTATGTCTTTCGTTTGCCCGAAAAATTTAGGCCGGTGCAGGGGTGGAATGTGCTGGAGGTCGAACTGCTCAAACGGGACGGGCAGGCGCTACCGGCTGTCGTATTGCGCGATGTAGAGCTGGAAATCAAGTACTTGATGGGGAAGAATTACCATCGGGGTTTGATCGATGCAGATCTGGGACCGGGTGAATTGTAGCTTCTCTGCACGGGGGCCTAGGTACCCCGATTTTGTCGCGCGCTCTCGCCGCGATCCGTCCAGCGAGCTGACCGACTACGGGGAATGGTGCCGCTTGTGGATCGACGCCTTTGAGAATCCCCGTGGCGTTGTCATGCATCGCGGCGAATAGGTTCCCTCCGCGCCTCGAACCACCCCGCACGAGCTTGACCAAGCAGGCGGTTTGCATTAACTCACTCTAGGCTGCTAAAGCAAACCGAAAGACAGGTGCAAAGTGGACCTAGACAAACTGCTGCGCGACGTGGATCTAGACGAAATGCTGCGTCTCTACGACGAGGCGGCTGAGGAGCTGATGCAAGTCGCCATCAGCGACGGCCACTTTACCGACCGCGATCCAAGCGAAATCATCTGGCCGGTGGGCAGCGACCTCGACGCGCTCGTGCGCCGCGCCGAACTGATCGGTGCCATTCACGAGGGCATCCCCCCGCTCCGCGACAAGCGCCTGCGAGAGGCATACGACCACTACGAACGCGTCGGCCCGGCGTACCACCAAGCGAACCGCCTCTACCTAGCAACGCGCCAGCTCTTCGTCGAACGCGGGCGCGGCGACGCTCTCGATTTCCACGCGCTCTACCAATCGGTCTATCTACACGCCCTAGGCCGCGACAACCCCTACACCCTCGACGAAGGCGAGGCCGCCCTCGTCAAGCTGCGGGTCGCCCGCGTGCCGCTGTCCCACGCCCACGCGGTCGCCGAGAAGATACAATCCGGTGCTGCGCAAAAAGAGCCCGCGACCGACTCGGCCGACGATCCGCGCTTGGCCGAGCACTACGCCTGCGAAATCGACGGGGTGCGCCACGCCGGGACGCTGCGCGACCTGCTTAGCGAAGTCGCCGAGCGCGTCGTCGATTACCTCGCCGCTGGCGAGCACCTCGCCATCCGCTTCAACACCTATAGCAACTTCATCTACTTAGGCATCTCGGTGTGGAAGGCCATCACGGACGCCGACGTGCTCTTGGCCCGC
>JAJEEZ010000242.1:0-7238 GCA_022820705.1 Candidatus Latescibacterota bacterium
CCTGACGGGACGGGTATCTCCGGGCCGGTCCTGCTCTATTTGCAGCAATCCGGCGTCGGCGGCCTGACCGTGGAAGAAGCGGGCACCCAGAGTATCCCGCAGCACGAATTAGCCCTGTTCGTGCAAGACAGTTGGCAGCCCTCGAACAAGCTGACGCTCAACTATGGCCTGCGCTGGGAAGCGCAAATTCAGCCCGATGTGCTCACTGATCCAGACGAGGTCTTTTTCGCCGATTTCATCGGCAAAACAGTGACCAACGAGACGGGCACCTACGAATTCCCCTCCAACGGCACCATTCCCTCGGACTGGGACATGTTCCAGCCGCGCCTAGGAGTGGCCTACGATGTACACGGCGACAACAAGACCTTGCTGCGCGGCAGCGCTGGGATCTACTACGCCCGCATCCCGGGCTTAAACTTGGCCAGCACGCGTTCGACCAATGGCTCGCGCGGGCAATCCATCTTCCGCGCCAGCGCCCTGACGCCCATTTTGGGACCGCCGCCGACCTACGGCGAATTGCTACCCACGCCCCAAGGCGATCCCTTCCTGCCCAGCATCTTTGTCTTCGATCAGAATTTCGAAAACCCGCGCACCATCAGCACAAACGTCGGCATCGAACGCGAATTACATGCGTCCGGTCTGGTCGGCTCCTTTGGGTACACCTACGCCCGCACCGACAAGCTGACGCGCTTCGTCAACCGCAACGACGCCATCTTCGGCTCGCCGTGGGAGCCGGGCCTAGGACCCGATGGCAGCAACGGCATCGGCGATTTGACCGTGGTTGAGAGCACGGCCAAGTCGCGCTACCACGGCCTCAGCTTCGGCTTGCGGCAGATGGTGCACGACGACTTGCAATTCCAGTTCAACTACACATTGTCGTGGGACAAGTCCGACGACGACAACGAGCGCGATCCCTTCACCTTCCGCTACGTCGATGCGACCCAACTAGAGCGCGAATGGGGCTATTCAGACCGCGACCAGCGCCACCGCTTCAATGCGTGGGCCTTGGCCGCCTTGCCCGGCGGCATCTTGCTCAACCAGCGCCTGAGCTACTATTCAGCGCAGCCGGTCTCCGCATCCTGTGCAGGCGACCGCTCGACCAACCCGTGGGGCGCGGCCTCCGACCGAATCTGCGACGACGGTAGCATCACGGCGCGCAACACCCTGCGCAAAGACAACGAATTTTTCTCCTATGACGTGCGCCTGTCGCGGCCCATTCCGGTGGGTAGCGGCCAGCTAGAAGCCATCGTCGAGGTCTTCAACCTGCTCAACACGGACAACTTCCGCGATCCATCTAGCGTCGGTCTCCTGTTCAATTTCGACGGCACCGTGCAGTCGGGCTTGGGCGATCCGCGCCAAGTACAGGTCGGCTTGCGCTACGTCTATTGAGTGGCGCGTTTGACGATTTACCTCTTTTGTATGTTAATAACAGCTTTGATTCATTATGCCAGAAATACGGGTTGTATTCTACAAGGAAGCCAATGGAAGCGTACCAACGCAGAACTGGTTAAATCGCCTTAACCGTCGGGCTCAAGCGAAATGCAGATGGTTGATTGAACGTCTGCAAGAGCGGGGGCACGAATGCAGGCGTCCGCAAGCTGATTACTTACGAGATGAGATTTATGAACTGAGAACTCGAATGGGAAATGTGCAGTATCGAATGCTCTATTTCTTTCACGGTAATGTTGCCGCTGTGATCGCTCACGGAATCACGAAGACTACGACAGAGGTTCCACCCCGAGAAATCGAAAGAGCGATTAGACGGAAAAAGCAGTTCGAGCAAAACCCGGAACAACATATACAGGAGATTGAACTATGAAAGACAAAAGAACCACAACATCCGCAGTAGAGATTCTCCACCACCTCTACTTCAAAAACGACCCCGAAATGATGCAAATGCTTAAAGCCGAACGAATCAAGGGAGATATTGCTCAACTAATTTACGATCTTCGTCAAGCCGCATCGCTGAATCAAGAGCAGCTAGCTGAAAAGGTTGGAACAACAGCAAAAGTTATTGATAACCTTGAAATGACCGACTACGAAGACAACTTAATTGGCGACGCAGTTTTAATGCTTCAGCGTATCGCCAAAGCCGTTGGCAAGCAGGTTGATATTCCAAATGCACCACTGACTATCGAGGCGATGCAGGAGGCCCGCAAGGGTGGCCTACCTCGATTCGACAGCGTGCAGGCCCTCATAGACGATCTGCATGAGGAAAATTGAGCGCACCAGCCAATTACCGACCCAATTCGCCCCGCTCACTGCGGCGCTGGATCCCGCTTGCGGCCCTCTTGCTGGCGATTGCCCCCGCCCAATTACATGCCGGCGCTTGGACGCAGGCCCCAGGCAGCATGTACTTCAAACTCACTGGACTTTCCTTCCACTCCCAAGACTATCTGGACAACAGCGGTAAGCGAGTGACAAAAGGCGACATTCTATACCAAGCCATAGAGTCGGATGGTAGTAGCCGAACAGAAATACTCGCTGGAAGGGAATTACGCGACTTGAATATGGCGGCCTACTTGGAATATGGTTTGATAGAAGGTTTGACCTTGGTAGCCACCTTGCCCTATAAGCGCTTGCGCTTGGAGGAAGAAAAGTACATCAAGGAGGCCAAGAAGTTCAAAAGCGACGTTCTTGACACCACCATAACCCGCACAGAACTCGAAAGCCCCCCTCCCTCTCGCTCTTCGGGCCTAGCCGATTTGGAACTGCGCCTGCGCTGGCGCTTGCTGCGCAATCCAGCCGTGGTCTCCCTAGCGCTGGGGGGCAAATTCCCCTTGGGCTACGACATAGATCAAGACAGCATTGGCTCCCTCGACGCGGGCGGGCTTGGCTTGGGGCCGAGTCCAGTGGATGACGGCGCAGGTGCCGACAACAAGGTTCCCTTGGGCACGGGCGAGAGGGACATCGACATACGCCTGTTGGTAGGCAAATCGCTGTACCCACTCCCGGGCTACTTGACGAGCACGGTCGGCTATCGCAAGCGAGGCGGGGCCTTCAGCGACGAATTCTTCTATGGCTTCGAGGCCGGCGTCACCTATAAACGTCTGCTAGTCAAAGGCGTAGTCGAAGGGATGCGCACCATGGGCGACTGCGGCGCCATGGGACAAGGCGATCTCGTCGGCGACCAAGACATCCTCAAGCTAGCCCCGGGGTTGATCTGGTCTCTCAGTAAGCACCTAGAACTCGGCGTCGATCTGTTCCACATCGCGGCTGGCTGCAATACCGCAGCGGGCACGACCTACGCCGTGGGGCTGGCTTTCAAGCGCTAAAAAATCGCGGCTGCAGAGCCAATCTGTTATATTTTGGTCGTACTTCCATTGAAAGGAGGCCAATATGCCGCGCAAAAAATGGGAGATCCCCGAGCGTCAGGCCACCGACGAAGACGTCTATCTCAACCGCCGCAAGTTCATCCGGCGGGCTGGCTTGGGCACCATCGGCCTGCTCGCGGGATGCATCCCAGAAAAACTCCTCAATCCAGAAAAGCTCGTCGATACAACAAAATACCTCGACCCTGCGATCATCGAGCCAATCCCACCTTCAGAGTGGTATCCGGCCCCCACGAACGATGAGTTTTCCACGCTCGACCGGCCGCTCACTGACGAGGCGATAGCGGCACGATACAACAACTTCTATGAATTCTCCACCTCCAAGGATGTGTGGCGCTTCATAGACAATTTTGAACCTGCCCCCTGGACCGTGGAAATAAGCGGCCTAGTGCCGGAGCCCAAGACCTACGATATCGGCTACTTAATCGGCATCATGGACCTAGAAGAGCGCCTCTATCGCCACCGCTGCGTCGAGGCTTGGTCCATGGCCATCCCGTGGACGGGCTTTCCCATGCGGGACCTCATCGATTTCGTGCAACCGCTGTCATCGGCCCGCTACGTGCGCATGATCTCCTTCTTCAATCCCGAAGTGGCCCCAGTCCAATGGGATCGCTCCGATTGGCCCTGGCCCTATACCGAGGGCCTGACCATGGCCGAAGCGACCAATGAGTTGACGCTGCTGGTAACGGGCGTCTATGGCCACGAAATGCCCAAGCAACACGGTGCCCCCCTGCGCTTGGTGACTCCTTGGAAATACGGCTATAAGGGCCTCAAGTCGATCACCAAAATCGAGTTCACCAGCGAACAGCCGGCGACCTTTTGGAATACCCTAGCACCCCACGAGTACGGCTTTATCTCCAACGTCGAGCCTCAAGTCCCCCATCCCCGCTGGTCGCAAGCCAAGGAACGCTTCATTTCCACCGATTTGAACCCAACCGAACTACGCGATACCCTCCCCTACAACGGCTACGCAGAGTACGTCGCCCATTTGTACGAGTGATCCTGCAAAGGAAACCCCTTATGCGCCAGTTCCTGTCGTCTGTCCTCTTACTCTGCCTGCTCGTCGCGCCGCTCGCCGCTCAGCAAGAGGCGTTGCACGGCACTTGGGAGGGCACCATCGTCGATGAGCAAATCGGCGAGATTGCAATTCGCCTGACCTTCGAGGAAGATGGAACCTTTGAGATCAACCAAGTCATTCAGGTGAAAGACGATTTCCTAGCCGCTGTCCAAGTCCCGGAGCCTCCCACCATGGAGACAATCTCCGCCCACGGCACCGGCACTTATGGCACCTTGGGCAACAACCTCGTGATCTATATAACCGCATTAGATATTTCCGTTGACGGTGAAAGCTTCGTCGAATTCTTCACCCAAGTAGCTCGCGACTTTGCCCGGTATGTAGCGGACTCACACGAAATCCCCGCAGAGACCTACCCCGCCTTTGAACAGGAATTCGTCGACGCGTTTTTCGCTGAACTCGACAAGGTTCAGTTCCTCGCCATACTCAATGAGTGGGGGGTTAGTGAGTATGCCATTGAGGGGGATACCTTGCTTCTCACGACCACGCGGGAGACCGGGGTCACGATCTGGGAACTCCATCCCGTTGATGAATCCAGTGCTATCGCCCAAACCACCTGGGGTAGCGTGAAAGCAACTTGGCGTCGGTAACGCAGAAAAAAGTAGGTACCGATGGAACGGCTGATCAGCCTATTCGGACTTGTGGTGATGATCGCCCTAGTCTTCGCCATGAGCGCCGACCGCCGCAAAGTAGATCGCCGCTTGGTAGTAGCTGGCGTGGGACTGCAATTTCTCCTCGCCCTGCTCGTTCTCAAGACCAGACCCGGACAGGCGCTTTTTAGTTATATCGGCGCTTTTTTCACTGCCTTGCTCAACTACGTCGATGCTGGCTCCAGTTTTGTCTTTGGCGACGCATTCGGCGAGCATTTCTTCGCCTTCAAGGTCCTGCCGACCATTATCTTCTTTGCCGCCCTGATGGGAGTGCTCTATCACTTGGGCCTAGTCCAGTATGTGGTGGTGGCTTTCGCCTGGGTCATGCAGCGCACCCTGCGCACCTCGGGCGCGGAAAGCCTAGCCGCGGCGGCCAACATCTTCGTCGGCCAGACTGAGGCTCCACTGGTAGTGCGCCCGTACGTGGCCAGCATGACCCGGTCGGAATTGATGGCCTTGATGGTAGGCGGCTTCGCCACTATTGCCGGAGGCGTATTGGCCGCCTTCGTAGGTCTGGGGATTGACGCCGGTCACTTGGTAGCTGCCTCGGTGATCTCGGCTCCGGCGGCGCTATTGGTGGCCAAGGTGATGCAGCCCGAGGTAGAAGAGTCCAAAACCCTAGGGCGAGTATCGATTGAGGTAGAGCGCACGGCCACCAATGTGGTGGAAGCTGCGGCCAACGGCACCTTGGACGGCTTGCGGCTGGCCCTGAACGTGGCCGCCATGCTCATTGCGGCGCTGGGATTAATCGCCTTAGTAGATGGGGCACTGGGCCTGTTGGGCCAAGGCGTGGGCTACGTGCTAGGTATGGAGGGTCTAGAGTGGTCTTTGTCCGCGACGCTGGGTTATTTATTTGCGCCCTTTGCCTGGTTGATGGGCATTGAGGCCAAAGATTGTTTGTTGGCTGGCGAGTTATTGGGCAAGAAAATGGTGGCCAACGAATTCGTCTCGTACGTCCAATTGAGCCAGTGGATCCAGCCCGGCTCGGGCGTAGAGCTAAGCCAGCGCTCGGTGATCATCCTGACCTATGCCCTGTGTGGTTTTGCCAACTTCAGCAGAATTGGCATCCAGATCGGCGGCATCGGCGGCATTGCCCCCGAGCGACGGCGCGAATTGGCGCGGTTGGGTTTTCGCGCCATGCTGGGCGGCTCCCTAGCCTGCTTTATGACTGCCTGCGTGGCTGGGATCCTGCTGTAGAAGGTCGTCATTTCGGTTTAACCAAGGTTCCAATGCTGCTTATGTTGCAACAGCCATGTGCGATTTTGCCCCAATTTGAATCATACCTCCCTCAACGAATCACAATTCTTACTCTGCCCTCATCTCATTCATTGCTAGTCTGCGTATTATTGATCCTTGCCGCCGTCGCGGCCCAAGGCGAGGAATGGCCCTATTACGCGGCCGACGCCAACAGCAGCAAGTACGCGCCCCTGTCCCAGATTGACGGCGACAACTTCGCCCGCCTACAGGAAGTTTGGCGCTACACGGTCCCCGACAAAAGAATCGCCGAGCGTCAGTACATGTGGACTGGTACCAACAAGGGCACTCCCCTGATGGTCGATGGCGTGCTCTACTATGGGTCGCCTTTTAACATCCTCTGTGCGGTCGATCCAACGAGCGGCGAAGAATTGTGGGCCTTTGATCCGAAGGTATGGGAGAACTACGAGGGTTTCACCGGCATTCTGCGCGGCATCGCCTACTGGCAAAGCGGCGACAAGAAGCGCATCTTCTACGCCACCTCCACTGACCGCCTCTACTCAATCGACATCGAGACTGGCCAGCCCGACCCAGAGTTCGGCGCGGGCGGCTTCGCCGATCTAGGCAAGGGACTGCGCCGCGACATCGACCGCAAGCGCTACTGCGTTACCTCGGCACCGATCGTCTGCCGCAATGTAGTGGTAGTGGGTTCCGGCATTACCGACTGGCACGGCGAGTCTCCCCCTCAATACTCCACCCCCGGCGACGTGCGCGGCTTCGACGCCCACACCGGCGAACAGGTATGGGTCTTCCAGACGGTACCACAGGAGGGCGAGTACGGCAACGACACTTGGGAAAACGACGCGTGGCAGACCTTTTGCCAATCCAATGTGTGGTCCGCGATGAGAGACTACGACGAGTTAGGCTACGTGTACCTACCCGTCAGAAGCACCACCCACAACCACTACGGCGGCGAGCGCCCCGGTG
>JAJEEZ010000417.1:0-7754 GCA_022820705.1 Candidatus Latescibacterota bacterium
GCTGGGCATTGTCGCACTCGACGACGCTGGGATCATCCGCCCGGTCGAAATCCGCAAAAACGTCGATCCAGTGCGCGATGCTGCGGCCTTTGGCGGCGGGGTTCACGCGGCTGGCTCGAATGTGCTAGCTGCGGCGCGGGCCATTGACGGGGATCGACTGACTGGTTGGAGTCCCGACTTGGCCGACGATCCCGACGATTGGTGGATCGAGATCGACTTGGGACGAGCCGTGGCCGCGCGCCGGGTCGCGCTGACTTTTTTGGATAGTGCGCCGCCGTGCGCGCTGTTCGACGTGTTGCTTTCTACTGGGGAGCCAGCTATCGATGTGGTCGGCAACCCCATTGAAGGCAGCCTCGTGTACCGCGTGAAGGAGCGCTTCAAGGAAAATGAGCGGCAGCAGATTGCGCTGGAACTGGACCCGGTGCGCGACCCGTTTGTGCAATTTATCCGCGTCGAAATGCTCGACTGTGGAGCCGGGGCGGCACTGGCTGAAGTGGAGGTCGAAGCCATCGGCGACAACCTCTCCTTGGATCTGGCGGCCAAGGGCGGGAACTTGGAAATCATCGTCGATATCGACGGCTTTGGCGATGCTGCGTCGTTTGCCAACTCGCTACCGCTGGCCGACGGCCGATTTTCTCTGTGGACGGAGAATCGTCGCATCAACCGCCCGGTTGATGTGATCTCGCGTATGACCTTGGATTTGGGCGCGGTCTATTGGGTGGATTTGGTGCGCATCGTGGGGAATTTTTTGTCGCGGCCTGGGCAATTCCGCTTCAACTTCGACCGCTACGAGGTGCTGACCTCGGATGGGTCGCTAGCGCCGAATGGCACGCGCATCTGGCACCGGCAATTCGCGGGTAAAGCTACGACAGCCAATCGCCAGCTCGGGATCGCCAACCACCACTTTGCGCCGATCAGGACGCGTTACGTGCGGGTCGAATGGGTGTTTTGGGACGCGGCCTGTGCAGCCGCTTGCGTGGGCTGCGGCATTGTGCCGCCCTGTCAGTTTTGGGGTGGCACGCGCGAGTTACAGGTTTTTGGCGAGGGCTATCCGCAGCGGGTGATGTTGGCCTCGCCCTTGATTGACCTCGGCGGCGATAAGCAGGTACACGCGATTCGCTGGCGAGCTGACGCGCCCGTTGGGACGCGGGTGGAGGTGCGCAGCCGCACGGGCAATGACTTGCAAATGGATATCACCTATCACGACAAGAACGGCCGGGTCGTCACCGAGCGGAAGTACAACAAGCTCATCCCGTCTTTTAAGGGCCGGATCGACACTGCGCTGTCGCCGGGGGCCAATTGGAGCCCGTGGAGCAAGCTGTACTTGCAGCCGGGCGAGCCATTCGCATCGCCCTCGCCGCGACAATTCGCCGAGTTAGATGTCGCCTTGGTGTCTGAGCAGCCGGATGTGGGGGCGACCTTAGATTGGCTGGAGATCGAGTTCGGCGATCCGGTGGCGCAAGAAGTAGTGGGGGAGATTTTCCCGGTCGAAGTGCAGCCTGGGGAGCGCACCGAGTTTGCCTATTACATTCGTCCGCAGCGGGTGGCGGGCCGTGGCTTTGACCACTTGGAGGTGGAGAGTTCCGCGCCGATTGAGTTTGTCGAGGTGTTGGTGGAGGGTGAAGTGGTGGAGGCGACGGCTGAGCCGACGGAAGGGGGGGTGGCCATCGCCTTGGCCGCGCCGGTCAAGAGCCGTCAGCTAGTGGAATTGCGTTTTGCCGGAACCGTGTTTGTCGATGCCACGCGCTTTGACGCCTTTATTGCTCAAGGTCCTGCCGACGCGCTGTTGCGGCAGCGGGTGGATGCGGGCGATGCGTACGCGGAAGTTGTCAGCAGCACGAATGCCGTGCGCTTGCCCGTGGGAGCGCGGCTGCTGGCCAACGTGGCGATGGGGCCGCTGGCTTTGACGCCCAATGGCGACGGGGTCAACGATGCGCTGCAAGTGGAATTCGACTTAGTCAATGTCTTGGCCGCGCGGTGGATCGGCCTGCGGATCTTCGACCTTGCGGGGCGGCTGGTATGGGTGCGGGAAGAGGAGGGCGAGGCTGGTGGTCGGGTTTGGGTTTGGGACGGCAGGGGGAGTTGGGGTGCGCAGGTAACGCCGGGGCTGTACGTGGCGGAACTGCGCGTCGAAGGAGATGAGGAAAGCTATAGCAGGCGGCGCGTTGTTGCGGTGGCGTACTAGTGCTTGGATGGGACTGCGATTGAGAACGTCCTAGAAGGTGGAACCTCACTTGCTGTGCAATTCCGGGAAGTAGGTCGCGTAGAAGCCGCGGTCCCGGGTGAGAAAGGTTTCGGCTTTAACAACGGCGTGGGCACCGATCAGAAAGTCGGTAATAATCCGATCTCTGGGCCCGCCGGCCTGCCGGTAGCGCAACCAGCGCTGTCCGGCTTCGTAAGCAATATCGGTATTGATGGGTGAGATCGTCGCGCTGATCTCCCGCAGTGCTCCGTCGAGCGTGGCCCGGTCATCAAACGCCGGAACGAGTTCCGCATATACCACATCACAGATGAGAATGGCCCCTCTATCGTAGGCATTCCGCAGCAACGCCTTCGACCGGGGGCCGTGCTGATCGTCGGCGAGAAACACGTCCAATAGGACGCTCGTGTCGACGGCGGTGATCATTTCCCACGGATTTCTTCGATGTAGTCGTCGGTTCTTACGTTCCTACCCAAGATGGCGTACACGCGCTCCACCGGGTGCCGCGATGCGGTCCGTTTCTGAATGAGCAGACCGTGTTCTGTTGGAGTGATCTCAACTTCGACATCGGGATTCATGCCGAAGCGGTCTCTCAGTTGCTTGGGGATGGTGATTTGTCCTCGTTCAGATATTCGCATGTGACCTCGATATGAATTCCAGATTCATAAAATCATACCAATCTATCATGGGACGCGCAAGCCTTCCGCGCATGAGTCTGACTTTAGGACTGACCCGTTCTTGGCGCTATATTATGGCACCATTACGCGAAGCTATAACCTTGTTTAGCGCCGTTCAGGCGCGGGAGAACGGAATATGAAACTGATCCTCGTAGGTTGCGAATACGCTGGCAAGACGACCTTGGCCAACGCCATCGTCGGTTGGATCGAGCGCACCTTTGGCTCGTCGCGCACTTTCCACGATCACTTCAGCCTGCCGTGCAATGAGTTCCCCGTAGAGGAACAGGAGCAACTGTTGGCTCTCAGTCCACGGTTGAAGGAGATGTTTCAGCGCTATATGATGAACTACCACTTTCATTCTGCTTTCTACAGCGACCCGGACCACAACTTGGTGGGTTTTCACCTTGAAGAGGCCGTGTACGCGCCCCTGTACTACGGCTATGGGGGCCGGGGCGAGTACGGCGACCGCGCGGCACTAGCTCGTTCCTTCGACGAGGAGGTCATGCAGCACGCGCCCGACACGGTGCTCGTGCTGCTGCGGGCGCGGCCCGAGGTCATTGCCCAGCGCATGCGCGAGCAGCCGCACGAGCGGCCGGTGGTGCAGGAAAAGGACATTGAATACGTGTTGCAGCGCTTTGAGGAGGAATACCGCGATTCGCTGATCCGCAAGAAATTCGCCCTCGACACGTCGGATGCCACAGTGGAGCAGACCTTGGCGGAGTTCGCAGGAGAAATCAAGCAGCACCTGAGCGAAACCGACCGCTTGCGCCTTTTGGCCCACCAGAACTGGCCGACCTAAGCCATGCCGCACCCTTTTCTCGATTGGTATGGCGTTTGGCCCGGCCAAGCTGGCATCGAAGGCGGCCAAGCTTGGGTGCAAGACCCGCCGGTGGGCGTGCGGTTGGCCGTGCAGGAGGCGAGTAAATCTCCGGTTTTCATTGCGCCGGAGCACCCTTGGGAAGCGGGCGGTCTGACGCCGCAAGCTATGCTCTGCGATGACGGCGTGCTGAAGATGTGGTACATCGCCCGTGGTGCTGGGGACGATCAACCTCCCTTCATTGCGTACGCCGAGAGCGCGGACGGCTTTTGTTGGGAGCGACCGGCCCTGCATTTGCAAGAGTACGACGGCAGCACGGCCAACAATCTGCTCTTCCGCTTCGGCGACTTTGGGCTGCAATCCGTGTTTGTGGATCCCGTGGCCCCGCCGGAGGCTCGCTACAAAGCCATGGCGCGCGATTCTATTACCTATCACGAGGGCGCGCCGGTGCCTGCGATGACGCGGGAGCGCAAGTGGGCCATTCGCCGCGCCATGACAGAGGCTGGCTACACGCCGGAGCAGCGGGCCGCTGCGCTGTATTTTGTCGGCTTGCTTACAGGTGCGGTGTCGCCCGACGGCAAGCAGTGGACCTTCTTGGAGGAGCCGCTTTTGAACGTGGGCCGCACCGGACTCGACAGCCACAACATTGCTGCGTACGACGCGGAGGCCGGGCTATACGTGGCCTATTTGCGCGGCCATCAGCATCGCCGCCGCATCGTGCGCCGCACTGAGGGCGCGGAGTTTGGGAACTGGTCGCCGCCGCGTCCGGTATTTGGCACGGATCCGCAAGATCCCATAGACGACGATGTGTACGCGGCGGGCTATTGCCGCTATCCCCACGGCGGTTTCCACCTGATGTTTCCGGCCATGTACCACCGCTGGGCGGCTACTGTGGATGTGCAATTGGCGACTAGTCGCGACGGTTTGCTGTGGAGTCGGCCCGAGCGCAAGCCCATCATCTCCTGCGAGCCGGAAGGGTACGGCATGGTGTTTGCCTTTCCGGAAGTGGTCCCGCTCGATTCGGAGACGTGGGGCGTGATGTTCATTGGGCAGTACGACTTGCACGACTGGGGAGAGCGGTACGACCCAGACCGTCCTGCGGAATGGCGGTGGGCTACTTGGAAGCGGGATCGGCTGATAGCGCTCGAAGCGCCGGTGGAGGGGCGCGTAACGCTGGTCGAACGCGAGTGCGATGGCCGCGAGCTGACGCTCAATTTTCAGACGCAAAAGGAAGGCGGTTGGATCAAGGCCGAGTTGGTCGAGCCGCCTTCTTCTCCGGCCGCGCCGGTGCGGGCTATAGAGGGCTTTGGGTTAGAGGAGGCGGATGTGTTGGCTGGCGACGAGTTGGCCAAGGTGGCGACGTGGCGGGGAAGCAGCGATTTGTCGGCATTGCGCGGTAGGCAGGTGGCCATTCGCCTGCACATGGGGCGGGCGAAGGTGTTTGCGGTGGGGATGTAGAGTTGTTCGCTTGAAGTGGGGCTGTCAGCGACGATTAAGGAGAACTTTGAAGAGTTGGAGATATGACGAAGAACCGATCAGGTGCCGAGAATTCTGGCCGGAAGTCTATTGGCCGACAGGGAAAGCTTGGTCGGCCCGCGCAATTGTGCAACGCACCGTTGCACAAATTCCTTGGCGCAGCAACGGCCCCTAGATAGAGGCTGAGTTGTTGGAGTGGGAGAATGGGGCCGGAAGAAGCGATCAAGCGAGTTGAATTGCGCGTAAAGCAAGGCGGCCACTATGTCCCACCGGATGTCATTCGTCGCCGCTTTGCGAGTGGGTTAAAGAATTTTCAGAATATGTATCGCCACATCGTCGATTATTGGCAGTGGTTTGATAACAGCGGCCATACTCTCATATTGGTTGATGAAGGAGAGAATCCATGAAAAAGCCGAAGCGACCAATCCCCGTTTCTAAACTTGACGATCCAGATATGCAGGCTGTCCCCGGTGCGTTATACCGAGCTGCTAGACGTGCACACAAGATCGCGCATCAGTACAAGACCGGGGTAGTGGTTATGGAAAAAGGCAAGGTCATTGAGATTGAGCCGGATCCCGAGATGTACGAGGAGGAGGAGAAATAGTGCAGCAGCTTGCTGCACAAATTGGGCAGGAGGTGCTTGCACAAACAGGTCGAGGCCAGAGGATGAACTGGAAGCCTAAGACAGGCCCGCGATCTGCTTTTCCCGCGCCTGATGAACGGCGAAATAGCAATATGAATCCCCAATCCCTCTCCGACCTCGGGCGGAAGATTTGCGCCTTCGCCACGTCTGTATATACTTTTTGTATATCCAAATTAAATTAAAGCGAGGTCATAATATGGCAACGGCACACACGAAAGTTTTTATGAGCAACAAAAGCCAAGCGGTGCGGCTGCCCAAGGCCGTTGCACTGCCGGAATCAGTGCGCGAGGTCGATATCGTCGCGATAGGGTCAAAGCGCATTATCACACCGGCGGGCGAGAGTTGGGATGAGTGGTTCAACAGCCCCGGTGTTTCAGATGATTTTATGTCGGTAAGGGAACAGCCGGCCGATGCACAGCGAGAAAAACTGTGATGCTCAGGTATCTGCTAGATACCAATGTGGTGATTTATGCCATCAAGAACCGCCCCCAATCGCTGCGACAAAAATTCAATCGCTCGCAAGGTCAGATGGCAATTTCTTCCGTAACTTGGGGCGAACTTATCTATGGCGTTGAACGCTCTGCCCAGCCCGAGCGCAATCTGGCGGATATTGAATCGCTGGGCACTAGGCTTGAGATCATGCCGTTTGACCAAGTTGCAGCCAGCCATTTTGGTCGAATCCGTGCGGAACTGTATCGCGTTGGTGCTCCGATTGGCCCCTACGATATGATGATCGCGGGTCAGGCGCGTGCGTACGGGCTGGTTTTGGTGAGCAATAATGTAAAGGAGTTTGAAAAAGTTCCGGGACTCATGCTGGAAAACTGGGTCCGCTGATATGAACCCCCAATCCCTCTCCGATCTCCTCGCCCTCGGCGAAGGTTCCACCACCGAGTTCAAGCGGGCCATGCCCTCCGACCTCGGGCGGGAGATATGCGCTTTCGCCAACGCCACCGGCGGAGTAATCCTGCTAGGCGTCTCAGATGCCGGGAAGATCGTCGGTGTGGACGACCACAATCGGCTGAAGTCGAGGGTGCAAAGCACCGCACGGTCGGCAGACCCGCCGATCTCGGTGGAAGTCGAGAGCGTCGGTGAGGTCTTATGCGTGGTCGTGCCACCGCAGGAACGCAAGCCCTACTCATTCGGCGGGCGATTCTTCATACGCGACGGGGCGAATAGTCAGCAGATGTCGAATGAGGAAGTGGAAAACCTGTTCTACGCGGTTGGACGCCTTCATTTCGACAAGAAGCCCTGTGAAATTTTCTCCATGGAAAACGACCTTGATGACGAGACTTGGGCGCGGTTTAGTGAACGCGCCAAGATCCCAGCGGCGATGGAGCGGCTCGTGGCCCTCCGAAACCTCGGCCTAGTCGATGCACAAGACCGCATGACCCATGCCGGGGCATGGCTGCTAGCCCGAGACATTCGGAGGTTCACGACCACCGCCCACGTGTCCTGTGCCCTGTTCATGGGGACCGAGAAGGTGAGAATTCTCGATCGGCGGGACTTCCACAGCGACATTCCGACGATGATTGACGAAGTAGTCGCTTGGATTCTCACCAAAATCAATGTCGAGTACATCATCAAGCATGTGAGGCGGCAGGAACGGCCGGAATTGCCCGAAGAGGCCCTGCGGGAAGCGGTGGCGAATGCCGTTGCCCACCGCGATTACCGCTCGACCGCGAACGTCCAGATTTACGTCTTCAAGGACCGAATCGAAATCGTCAGCCCAGGCGGATTGCCCGCAGGGATGGAGGAAGCAGATCTGGGCACCAAGAGCGTCCCGCGCAATCCGCTGCTGTTCAGTATGTTGTACCGCATGGACGTGGTGGAGAATATCGGCTCGGGCATCCGGCGCATTCGGGAGCTTTGTCGAGAGCACGGGGTGGCGGAGCCGGTGATCGACGTGTCCGAGCACTGGGTGACGACGACGTTCAAACGGCC
>JAJEEZ010000024.1:0-5086 GCA_022820705.1 Candidatus Latescibacterota bacterium
GCCTTTTGCCCGGTGCCCCTTTCCACAACTCCAGTCAGCACCTCGCTCAGGGTCGCCGCCGTCTTCCGGCTCACGACCCGGCGGATCGGCTGGGGGCCGCCGCGACCGTCGAGCTGACCGTCCGAATCAATCGTTCCGGCGACGATCTGCGGTGCCATCAACACGCCACCGTTGGCAATGGCTCCGTACGCCATGGCGAGCTGTAGGGCCGTCGCGCCGATTTCCTGCCCGATGGCAATAGTCGCCAGCGACCGCCTAGACCACTGATCAACCTCCTGCAATAAACCAGGCGTTTCCGCTGGCAAGTCAATGCCCGTGCGAATCGCGAAGCCAAAGTTGCGGATGTGTTCGTAAAAGCGATGCCGCGCCAGCCGCTGCGTCAGCTTGATCGTGCCGATGTTGCTCGATTTTTCCAAGACCTGAGCAAAGAGCAAATCGCCGTGGGGCTGAATATCGCGGATCGTGTCGCCATTGGCCAACCTGAACGTCCCGTGCCCGCAAAAGATGCGATCGTGCAGACTGACCAGCTCATCTTCAAGGACGGCGGCAGCCGCGATGACTTTGAAGGTCGAACCAGGTTCGTACACGTCGGTTATCGCGCGATTGCGCCTGAGTTCCGGCGAGGAGCGAGACGCCTTATTGGGATCGAAAAGCGGCAGGTTGGCCATGGCCAGTACCTCACCACTGCGCGGGGCGATAATGACGCCCAATGCACCCTGGGCCTTTGAACCGTCGATGGCCTGTTGCAACTCTTCCTCTAGAATGCTCTGATAGACTCCATCAATAGTCAGCATCAGGTCTCGACCGTGCTCCGGCTCTTCACGCTGCTGCTGACGCCCGGGTACTTGCTTGCCGCGCGCATCGACGAATCCCACTATCGAGCCGTCCTTTTCGCGCAATATATCGTCGAAGGCTCGCTCAATCCCCTCGCGGCCGCTGTTGTCGATGTTGGTGTGTCCGATGAGTTGGCCAGCCAGCGGCCCCAGGGGATACTGGCGACGAGTCTCTGGGTGTTGGAACACGCCGGCGAACGCGACCGCTCCCACATCCTCGTCAACCACCTGACGCGCCAGATAGATAAATTGCTTGTCCCCGCGCAATTGGCGCTCAATGAACTCGGTCCGTTTATCGTTCAGGGACGCGAAGTGGGCGGCTACGCGCTTGGGATCTTCAACCTGATCGGGATAGGCATAAAACGATGTGGCTTGGACATCTACGGCCAAACTGTTGCCACGTCGATCGACTACCCGACCCCGGCTCGCTTTCAGCGTGCGGCGCTCAAGGTACTGCGCATGGGCTTCGGCGCTGTACGCCTCATGCCTGAAGATCTGGATTTGGATGAGGCGTGCGGATAGCCCCAACCACGCCACCGCACCCAAAATCACGATCCAGCGCAGCCGACTAATGCCCGTATGTTGCACCCGTGGCCCCATCAATCTCCTTCCCAATGAGCCAATGCACCATTATTCATGCCATTTATAGTCTGCGAGGGATAGACCATGCCGAGCTGGCCGAAGGCCACTTTCTCGACAAAGCCGGAGTTTTTCCGTACTACAATAGCCGCCAATAGCTGAGCACGCGCTCTGTCGAGCTCGGCTATTTGCGTCTCAGCCGTGCTTATGCCGCCGACCACCCGGGCCATTTCGACCTTTTGCCAGACGTGGAAGAGGGCCGCCCCAGCCAGCATCCCTATGAGGAGCACGTACTTCACACAGGAAATTCCGCCTTTGCTCATATTAGCCTGCCTCGATTTTTTCGTAGATTCTCAAAATGGCGCTGCGCGCTCGAGTATTTTGTTTGACCTCGGCCTCGCTCGCCCGCTGCAATTTGTAACCTACTCGCTTGAACGACGGTTTCCTCCCGCAGGTGCAAATGGGTACGCGCGGCGGACAAATGCAGCCGCGCACTAGCGCCGCGAAATGCTGCTTGACCAACCGATCCTCTAAGGAGTGATAGGCCAAGACGACCAGTCGGCCACCGGGTTTCAGTCTGACCTCTGCAGCCGTCAACCCCGCCTGCAACTGCCCCAACTCGTCGTTGACGGCGATGCGCAACGCTTGGAATACGCGCGCCAGAGTCTTGTTGAGCATCTGGGGCCGCGTGGCCGCTACGGCCTGCCGCAAAGCCTGCGTAGTGATCAAGGGCGCGAGCCGCTGCTGCCGATAGATTGAACGCGCTATCCGCCGCGCTGCGCGTTCTTCTCCGTAGCGCGCAATTAACTCGGCCAGTTCGCGCTCGCTGCACGCCGCGATCAATTCGGCGGCTGTTGGGCCAACTTCCGCATCCATTCGCATATCGAGAGGTCCGTCGGCCTGATAGCTGAATCCCCGAGCCGATGCGTCGATCTGATGCGAGGAAACTCCTAAGTCGAACAGGACGCCGCTCAACGGCCCGATCCCTTCCTGAGCCAGCAACTCGCTCAATTCGGCAAAGCGGCCTTGCCGCACGACGGCTCGCGTATCTGCTGCCAACCTCACTCGCGCTGCCGCTACGGCTTCCCGATCCCGATCTACTGCTAGCAGCCGCCCCTTGGGGCCGAGGGCCTGAAGCAATGCCCAACTGTGGCCACCTCCGCCGACTGTCGCATCCACGTATGCTTCGTCTGGATCGGTGACCAGCCCGGCGACTACTTCCGCGACCATGACCGGTATGTGGTATGCCATAGTTCATAAGGTTTAGAGGTCTATTGCAAAGTCTTCCAAGCTATCGGCAAGATCTTCCATCGGCGGAAAATCATCGCTGTTTTCTGGGCTCCAAAACTCCAATTTGTCCAACGCACCAATGATGACCATCTGGTTCGTGATGCCGGCCTTGGCCAGCAGTTTGCGTGGGATGCCGGTCCGCCCCTGTCGGTCTAGTTTCACTTCTGCCGCATGCGAAACCATGGAGCGGATGAAGGCCCGCGCCTCGCGTTTGGTCGTCGGCAGGCGCAAGAGCTGTTCGGCTTTCGCTTCCCACTCGGGCCGGGAGTAGGCCACCAAGCAGTTGTCGAACCCACGCAGCACCACGAGCGTGTCGTCGGCTTCTGGAGGCAGCTTCTTGCGGAACTCCGCCGGCACAAAAATCCGCCCCTTGTCATCGACGGGAACCTCGTGTCTGCCTGTGAAAAACTGTGCCATTTGATGCCCATATCAAGTCAAAATTCCCGTTCCACCACTTTCCACCACTTTCCACCACATCCCAATAATACACGCATCTCAACGGAACTGCAAGCATATTTTTCCTTTATTTTTCAGATAGATACGGCAATTTCAAACTGTCTTATACACTTACTTGTGTATATATCACGCTTATTTGTGTGCCCATCAGCTACCGTCCGCTCTCTTTAATTTTCGTCCCTACTGCCACATTGACATAGAAAAGGGGTTGGCCATCGTGTGGTCCAACCCCTTTTGCTTTAACTCGGCGGGTATCTTTACGTCGGCATCTTCTCCATGACTCGGCGGTAAATCGGCTTGCCTTGCGCTAGGAACTTGTCTTCGTAATTGGTCCGCGCCCCCAGCCACTCGACATCCACCTCCACTAAGCACGAACTGGTTTCCAACGCCGCGAGCATGACGTCGAAATAATCGGCGTAATCCGTGGCTAGCCACAACTGACCGCCCGCGCATAACGTGCGCTCGACTTCGCGTAGAAATGCCTCGTTAAAAAGCCGCCGCTTGTGATGCCGCTTCTTGGGCCAAGGGTCGGGAAAATAGATGTGATAGGCTCGCACTGATACCGCAGCCACGAAAAACTCGACGAATTCTCGCGCATCCATGTGCGCGAATCGCACGTTGTAGAGATTGCGGCGCACGGCGCGCTGGTGGGCAATGCGCAAGTATTTGGCCGCCCATTCGACTCCAATGAAATTCACTGCAGGCTGGCGGCTGGCCGCGTCGATGATAAAGCGTCCTTTGCCAATGCCGATTTCGACCTCCACCGGCTGGTCGTTGCCGAAAACTTCCCGCCAATTCAACGTCGGATCTTGGTCTGGGTTATCCGGCAACGCCAAAAAACCCGCCCCGGTCTGCTCCATCAAATTCTCCCCAAAGAAAAGGCGCTCCCCTAGGTAGCGGGGAGCGCCGTATAAACAACACTGCGAGTCGAGCTTAACCTGCGGCCTCGCTGTGAGAAGGCAAGCCGCAAAACTGCTCGTAGTCAATTAGCTCGGTGACAGTCGGGCTGTCACCGCACACCGGGCACTCGCGGTCGCGCCGGAGCTTGAGTTCGCGGAATTTCATCTCCAGCGCGTCGTAGAGCATGACCCTCCCCACCAAGGAAGTGCCCTGCCCCAACAGCAGCTTGACGACCTCGGTGGCCTGCACCAGGCCGATGATGCCGGGCAAGACCCCCAAGACCCCACCCTCGGCGCAGCTTGGCACCTCCCCGGGCGGCGGCGGCTCGGGATAGAGGCAGCGGTAGCACGGGCCATCTCCGGGTACGTACACGGTGGCTTGGCCCTCAAAGCGAAAAATGCTGCCGTCAACCACGGGCTTTTTCTGCATTACGGCCGCATCGTTGACCAAATAGCGGGTCGGAAAGTTGTCGCAGCCATTGACCACGATGTCGTAGCCGTCCATGACCTCGAAAATATTGTGCGACGTCAGTAGCTCGTAGTGCGGGTGTATCTCAATGCCAGGGTTGATGTCGAGCAACCGATCGCGAGCGGCCTCGACCTTGGGCCGGCCGATATCTGACTCGCCGAACAGCACTTGCCGCTGCAAGTTGCTCTTATCGACGACATCGGCATCCACCAAGCCGATCTTGCCGACACCGGCCGCAGCCAAGTACAGGGCCGTCGGGCAACCCAAGCCACCTGCTCCCACCAGTAACACCCGGCCCTTGAGCAACTGCTGCTGCCCCTTCTCCCCGACCTCGGGCAGGATGAGATGCCGGGCGTAGCGCTGCGAGTCCTCTTCGGAGAGCAGGCCACCCTGCTCGATTTCAAAGCCAGCGTCCTTCCAGCCTTTGATGCCGCCGATCATGGACTTGGCATTGGTGTAGCCCAGAAAGGCCAAATCGCGCGCTGCCAAGGCCGAGCGGTTGCCCCCGGCGCAATAGAGCACGATTTCCGCGTCGCGATCTACGGTCACGTCTTCTTCGA
>JAJEEZ010000555.1:0-6107 GCA_022820705.1 Candidatus Latescibacterota bacterium
TCGGTAACTTGGGTCCAGTTTACTCCATCGTCCGAACTCCACACGTCATTGTGGAAGACCTCGTCGGCGTTGGCAAAATTGGGAATGGTTTGCCCGCCCATAACCCAGATTCTGCCGTCGAAGGCTAGGGTATAATGGAGCACCCGGGGTGCCCATGGTACGCGATCATTGGCCAGATCCCAATGAATGCCGTCTGCACTGCTCCAGACATCGTTCTGATAATGGCCTTGGTTGCAATCGCCGCCCACAATCCACATCCGGCCGTTGTGCACCACATATCCGGCTGTATGCCTTCCTTCCCAGGGCGCTTGGGGATTCTCAAGCGTCCAGGAGGTGCCATCAGTCGACGACCAGACCTCACTGTTGCAGATCAGCGGGAAGTGGACTTTATCGCCGGGATTCCAGCCGCCCAGCAGCCACATCTTATCATGGAATACCAGTGCGCCAGCGCCATCGCGAGCCGCGAAGGCCGCGTTCCCAGTGATGCAGACCCATTCGTATTTTGCGTTCATTGTTATTTATCTCCGAATACTCTCGAGTTGTGTATAGCTACAGATCGAACATGGAGGGCGGGTCTGCCTCGGGATAGTTGTCGAGGTAGCTTTGGATGTACTGCCGTGTAATGGGGGGCATTTGCTCCAGATGCCCCTGTTGGGTCAGTTGTTCGCGCTGTCCGTACTCGTGCGTCATCACGGTCGTCCCAGCATTCCAGAAGGCGCAGTGCATGGTCCAGCGCTTGCGTCCCTCTGGGTTCCAGCCCCGGTGCCAGAGGTTGGCGTTGTAGTAGGCGATGTCGCCCGGTTCCAGTTCGACGACGTGGGCGTTGGGCATCTCGCCCGATTCGCTGCGGGACGCTTCGATCTCCTCCGTCGTTGACGCTCGCAGATGACTCCCGGGGACGATGTTGAGGAAGCGGTCCCCGGCAACGAGTGGGGCGTTGAACTGTACGAAGGTGCCCTCGTGTCGGCGCAGGTACGCAGTTTCCTCTGCGTCTCCCGGTTTGCAAAGGTCGCGGTGCCAATTCTGAGTGTAGGGCGTCTCGCCGCCGCTGGCGAGCATGCCGAACAAGCTGTGACGCACTCCCGGGCCGGAGACTAGGGCTTCGAGATGGGGTGCGAGATCCTCGTCGATCCAGTCGGCGAAGGCGGGGTGGTATTTGTCGGGATCGAGCAGGTGCCCGGTGCGGGACGGCAGGCGGCGGTCGCGGTCGATCCAGCCTATATCGCATTCTCCCGCAAGCCCCTTGTCGATCAGGCGTTCGATGCCTTCGAGAAGGGCCGCGACGCGGGTTTGAGTAAAGGCTTGGCGCAGAATGAGAAATCCCTGCGCGGCGTACGCTTCCTTGTCTTTTTTCGAGATCACCATAACCGGCGGATTGACCTTCGTAAAAGGTTGGTTTTGCGCTGCGTTTGGTGCTTGTCTGAGCCGCAACCGTGGTAAAGTAACGCCCCCCGAACACTCGTCAACAGGAACCAGCCAAACATTGACAACAAGGCGCGAAGGGTGTTAGGCTACGCCAAGCGGAAACCACCAATCTCATTCGAGGTGTCAAAATGAAAATCAAGCGGATCACAGGAACCAGCGTCGCAATCCCATACACTTCGCCTGTTGGCCCTTACGTCGGGCGCGGTGGCGGTAGCGGCACTTTGGGTGCAGCGGGACTTATTGTGAAAGTTGAAACGGACGCGGATGTAGTGGGTTGGGGGGAAGGAACGGGGAAGTTTGAAACGGACCCAAACACATTGCTGGCTGGCAAAGATGTGGCCAACATCGAAGGGGCAATCTCAGCACTGGAAGCAGGGGGCATCGGCAAAGGCCCGATGTCTGGTATTGAGATGGCACTCTGGGACGCCATGGGCAAGGGCGCGGATTTGCCGGTCTGCAAACTGCTCGGCGGCGTGGTGCGGGAGGAAGTGGATTTCTGTGCCTGCATGGGACTCAAGGCACCATCGGAGTCCGCGGCAACCGCTCGCGAGTACATGGAACGGTGGGGGTTTCGCTTCTTAAAGACAAAAGCGGGGGACGACTCCGAACAGGATCTGCAGATCGCTGAGGCGATACAAGCCGCTGTTGGCGACGAGGCCATACTCCGCCCAGATGCAAATAGCGGGTATTCGCCCGAAGAGGCAGAAGTTATAATGCGAAAAATGAAAGATATGGGAATTCGCTATTTTGAAGACCCGTGCTCGCCCGAGTATCCCGACGCGCTGATCCGATGCCGAACAGAAATCGGCATGGGTATTTTGGTGAACATGGGCGTTGGCACGGCAGACACTGTTGTGAACTTGCTCGCCAACGAGGTTGCTGATATGCTGATGCCAGACACCCCAGCGGCGGGCGGAGTGCTACCTGTGCAGAAAGTCGCTACTGTCGCGGGGGCGTATGACGTGCCGTGCCTGATGCACTGTTCGCACGATCTCGGACTCAAGACCGCGGCCATCACGCACATTGCGGCGGCAACCCCCAATTTCTCCGGGCCGAACGACACCTGCTATCACGGCCTGACGGACGATGTGCTGGCTGAACCGTTGCAGTTTGAAAATGGCCGCATCCGCGTGCCGTTGGGGCCGGGACTGGGCGTTGAAGTAGATGAAGCGAAAATTGAGCAATACAGTGCGTAGTCGCAGATCAGACCTCGTCCAAACCCAAGCCCATCAAATCTGCAATCTGCCCTGCTTGCTCGGCCTCGTATAGCCGCCAGATCACGCGCAAGCCCTGCAAGCTGCTTTTGCCATCGGTCAGCGGCGTTTGCCCGGTTTCAATGCAGTCGAGGAAATGGGCCATCTCGTTTTCCGTGTGTTTGCCCGGCTCTGCTTCGAGCAGAACTTCCTCTTGACCGCGTAGGATATGCACGAGTTTGCCGCCGGAGATATCGGCGTCGAGCATACCTTCGGTGCAATGCGCGTGGATTGAGTAGCGCAATCGGGTGCCCCGCGCGCCCCAAGTGCCGAAGTGATAGCCGAGGCGGCCATCGGCAAATTCCATCGTCACATTGCTGGTGCCTTCGCGCTCCATCCACGGCGTACCAAAATTGGTGCCCATGTGCATGCCGCACACAGGTCGGCCCAAAAACCAGAGCAGCAAATCGATGTAATGACAGCCGTGACTAAATAGCTGTCCGCCGCCCAAGCGCTCTTGGCTCGAAGCCCAGTGATCGGGGGGATAGCGAGTGAGTTGCTCGGTCCAGATCGACACTTGAAATACATCGCCGTACGCGCCTGCATTTAACAATGCTTGCAAACGCTGGACAATGGGATGAAAGCGCATGCAGTACGCAATCATCAGCACTTTGCCCGAGGTTGCAGACGCCGCAATCAGGTCTTGGCAGGAGGTTTCATCATTGGCCATGGGTTTTTCGAGCAAAACGTGGACGCCCGCATTGAGACACGCCTGTCCGACGGAAGAGTGCAAATGGTGGGGTAGTGCGAGCAAGACAGCATCTACCGAGTCCAAAATCTCGCGATAATCCGTTGCCACACAGGCTCCTGGAAACTGTTGCGCGACGGCTTCTGCGCGCTCGGGAACCACATCGACCGCCGCGGCCAATGCGACCCGATCACTCAGGGTATGAAACCGCCGCATGTGGGCACCCCCCATGCCGCCACAGCCGATCATCCCCAGTTTAATCATGCACCTGTCTCCCTTATGTGAATGCGATGCGACGACCGATAGTTGGGGTATTGAGGCTAAAGAACCGGCCGCCCTAGATGTCATCGGCCTCGCGCACAACCCTACACTAGCATACGCTGGTCGCTGAGATCCTTGCTGCCTATGGTCTTGCTGATGGTGCCGCCGCGGAATTCCTTGATCTCTAGGTTGTGGAATGCGTTGACGATCATGTACTGGGTCGGCATGTCCTCCCAGCGCGCCGGGTGAAACTCGACCGTCCCGTCGCCCTGCCACAATCCGGTCAGGCGGCTGTTGTTGCCCTCCTCCGGGGTCAGACAGTCGTAGGCCGCGTCCGCTTCGCCCCAGTGGCCAGTGCGGGGGATGTACTTGTAGTGGAGATGCCCGGTTAGCACGCCATCGGTGCGCGGCGTTGCTGGTGCCGGATAGTCAGTGGGTGCTACCTCGCGCATGTTGGTCAGCTTCATATCGAGGAAGCGGAACCCCTGCCAGTGCGCTGTGACGTGGGTCTCGCCTCGGCACACGGCTGGGTCCGGCATCTCACAGTAAATCTTTGAGAATCCGAGCTGTTCCCGGCCGGTGAGGATCGGCTCAGTCATGTTCTCCCACAGGACGGTCAGAAACGGTCCCATTGCGCGGTCGCGCTTGCCGGTGTAGGTCGCCGGAAAGGTCGCGCCCATCATGTTGTAGCCGCGTCCGGCCAACCACTCGATCTCCTTCATGTGGGTCTGGTACACCGTCACCACCGGCTCGCCATGCAGCGCGAATCCCTCCGGCAGCAGCTCCTCAAGCTGTTCGGCGTTGGTCAGGAAGCTGACAGAGTAGCTGGAGGACTTGGGGGTGTCGATGCAGGCATACCCTTTGCCGTCGGGACTGCGCCGCGGTCCCGTCATCGGTCCGAAGTGAGTGGGCATGAGGTACATTGCGCCCGGCTGAAATTGGTACGCCACGAATGATCTCCTCTCTTGGCTTGATTTATTGTTCTAGTATCGGCGAGTCAGACGCACGCCATATCTGTCGTCGCAGGTTATCCATAGGCCATTTCGGGGTGTTTGCCGAGAACGCGCAGGAGGCGTTCGTCGGCGCCTTCGAGGACGTAATCGGGCATGTGATAGTTGAGATAGGGCCAGAATCGCTGGGCGACGAAGCGCTGACCATAGACTTGGTGGAAGAGGTAGCGGACGCGATCCGATGTATTGGGGGCACCGCGATGCCAGGTTTGGCTGCTGAGGAGGTAGAGGTCTCCCGCTTGCATGAGCAGGGAGGTGGGGCCTTGGCCGTCGAAGGTTGGATTTTCTGGATCGTCGGGGTGTCTGCCCGCATAGTGGCTGCCCGGCACGAATTGACTGGGGCCATACTGGTCTTCGTCTTGGTCTGTTAGGGCGATCTGGAACGACATGCGAAAAACAGGCATTTGCAGACGCCTGTCATGGCTGCTGATATTGTCGTCCGCAATTGGAAATTCCAGGCTGTCATCTATGTGAAAGTGGTTAATGCCCATATCCCTGCGGTTCAAGATGCAACCCTGCGCCATGCAGTGGCACTGTGGGCCGAGAACTGTTTCGGCAATGGATATGATAGGCTCGCGCACGAGCAGGTCGCGAAACATCCGGTCGCATTCAAATAGCCGATGGACGACGATGGGCGCTTTGCCATCGAGTTCTGGCCTTATTTTTACATTCCGCATTTCGGTGAAATAGGGTTCGGCGAAGATCTGGTCGACGCGTCTGCATATTTGCTCGCATTCTGCTCGGGATAAGACATTGCGGATGATGGTCGCGCCGTTTTGATAAAAATCTTCGAGAATCGGCGCTAGTTCTTCTTCTGTAAAGGGTTTGTGCAGTGACATGGGATATTCCTCGCTATAGACTGGATTTTGCACAGCAACTCTCTTCCCATCTGGGTAAACTAGGTATATTTTAAGGGAACAGGTCAAGCGGTGTAAGTGTCTTTAGAGTGGCTTGGTTGTGCGTTGCGGCGCTCTTGGTCCTGCTGGGGAACGGTTTTGTGTGGTGTCTGCGGCCGACTGGAACGGCTCGCTGTCAGTCAGGGCTTGTTTCTGTCGAGATTCATAGGAGGAAAAAATGAAAAGATGTAATCATGAGTTTTTGGCGATCGGCACATTGCTGATTTTAGCTCTCACTGCCTGTGATGTGAATATTGCCTCGGAGGTATTATCGTCCTCAGCAACAGACAGAACGATCCATGTAACCGGGAGTGGTTCAGTTACTGGTGAACCAGATGTTGCAACGCTTGATGTAGGTGTGTCTGTTGAGCGAGAGACCGTTGCAGAGGCACGTGAAGAAGCGGCAAGTGCGATGACGGCGTTAATAAATTCTCTGCAAGCAAACGACGTGGCTGAAAAAGACATTAAAACGGAGAATTTCAGTATCTATCCCCAGTACGACTATACAGACGACGGACGCGTACTTCGTGGTTACAGAGTAAACAACACCGTGCGGGCGAAGGTCCGAGACTTG
>JAJEEZ010000330.1:0-2962 GCA_022820705.1 Candidatus Latescibacterota bacterium
TCGGGCCGAGGTTGTTGGGCACTTCCGCATCAAAGCGGATCGCTTCGAGGGGCTGTAGCATGTAGGAAGAACCGGGAAATTCGGGCATCCCCGTGAGCTTCTCGGCGAAGTTGGGAATGCCTGCGGCTAGCGCAGCCGGGTCGGCACCGGGCGTTAGCTCCACGAAGGTGATGAAGGCCCTAGCGGTCCTCGTTTCCATCATTGCCCGACTCTCCTCGTACTCTGTCTCGAAGGAGAGCAGGGCCGAGAACTGGAGCAACGAGCTAGCGGGCGGCTGGCCGACTTTACCAGTGACCTCGCAATCGAAGTCTTCGCTGTAGCGGACGACCTGTCCAATGGGATCGCTATCGCCGAAAAGCCGACGGGCCAACGGCTCGGTCAGCACCATAGTGTAGGGGCGCGTCAAAGCCGTTTTGGGGTCGCCGCGCAGGAGCGGCAAGCTGAACACGTTGAAAACGCCAGCTTCCGCGGTCAGCACTTCTTCAGAGATCGCGTCCTTGTCCCCGACTCGGAGTTGCACCGGCCTCCTCGACCTGAAGCGAACTGCCTTTTCGACTTCGGGCAGTTGCTCTTGGAGGGTCGGTCCCAACTCTATCGGTACATGTTCTGCGTACCCGGTAATCACAATTTCTCCGTCATCGGTAATTTGCCATTTTGGCCCCAGTACGCGATAAACCCGGTCTTTTTTCTCGTGGAAATCGCCAACAGAAAGCTGATAGGCGGAGAACTGGACGATCAGCAGGCATAGAGCCAAGCCAATGGCCAGCCCAAAGATGTTGATCGCCGCGTACCCGCGCTCCCGCCACAAGAGGCGCAGCGCCGTCGTCAGATAGTTGCCCAGCATGATAGGTCCTTTCGTGTCGTAGGGGCGGTGCGGAGCGCGAACCGCCCCTACATGGTCGCTTACGACGCTTCCTGATCCCGCTCGATGTTCTCGCTCACGATCCTGCCGTCGAACAAGTGGATGATCCGGTGCGCAAAGTCGGCGTAGGCCGGCGAGTGCGTCACCATAACCACGGTCGTGCCGTTGCGGTTCATCTCGGTGAGCATCTCCATGACCTCATCGCCGTGGCGCGAGTCGAGATTGCCGGTCGGCTCATCCGCCAACACCAGCTTCGGCTCCGCGACCAAGGCCCGCGCCACAGCCACGCGCTGCTGCTGGCCGCCAGAAAGCTGAAGCGGAAAGTGCTTCTCGCGGTGGGTGATCTGCATGTGATCGAGGATCGACCGCACGCGCTGCTTGCGCTCTGTAGCCGGCATACCCATGTAGAGCAAGGGCAACTCGACGTTCTCGTGGACGGTCAATTCGTTGATCAGATTGAACGACTGAAAGACAAAGCCAATCGTCCCCTTGCGCAGATTTGCCCGCAGGCGCTCCGAGTAGGTCGCTACCTCCTCGTCCAGCAGCCAGTATTCCCCCTCGGTCGGGTTGTCGAGCAAGCCAAGCAAATTGAGCAGCGTTGACTTGCCGCAGCCCGACGGCCCCATAATGGCGGCAAATTCTCCTTCGGCGATTTCGAGGTTCACGTTGTCCAAGGCGGTCGTCTCTACCTCCTCGGTCGTGTATAGCTTGCGCAACCCGACGGTGCGGATCACGGGCGCGCGGCCGTTTTCAGCATTCGCTGTCTGTTCAGTCATGATTTTCGCTCCTTGTTTAGGGCGTTGCTAGCGCAACACCAACACGTCCATGTCTTCGCCAAAAGTCTCATAGCTCGAAGTAATCACCTGCTCTCCCGGCTCAAGCCCCTCCAGCACTTCGTACACCCGGGGATTCTGGCGGCCCAGTGCGATAGAGCGCCGCGTGGCCCGGTCGCCAGCAGCGTCGAGCACATAGGCCCAGTGGCCTCCGGTCGCCTGATAAAATCCGCCCCGCGCCACCTGCACTGCTTCATCCAGATCGCCCAACTCCAGGCGGATGTGCAGGGTCTGGCCGCGCCGGATGCCCTCGGGTGCTTCTCCCTCAAACACCAGATCGACCTGAAAGCGGCCCTCCCTTACCTCTGGATAGACCCTGCGGATTACCAAGCTGTATGACTCGTCGTCGCTGTCGAACTGGCCGCGCTGCCCCCGGCCCACGCGACCGATGTAGTGCTCGTCAATGGCGGCGCGCACCTTGAAGCCGTCGATCATGTCAATCTGGCCGAGGCGCTCACCCGAGCTCTTGCTTTCGCCGACCTCTGCTTTCAGCATAGTTAGCTGCCCGGGCACAGGGGCTCGCACCGTCAGGTTGTCGAGCCGATGGCGGACGATTTCTAGATTGCGTTCCATGCGCTCCACAGCCGAGACGAGCTGCACCACCTTGCTCGCCGCCAGCAGCGAGTCCTGAGTCTGGGTCTCTTGGGTCAGGGCCATGCGGCGGACGCTGTACTGGTACTCGTCGCGCAGCCGCTCGTATTCCTGTCTCGACAGGATGGCCGTCAAATCTTCCACCGACAGGCTCTCGTAGCGCTCGAAGTTGCGCTTATCGACGGCTAGCCGGTACTCGATCTCCATCAAATCTTTCCGCGAGCGCAGCAGCTCCTGCTCCATGGTCAGTCGGCCATTGCGCAACGCCTCCCGGCTGCGCTCCAGCTCGGCTTCCTGTTGCAGGACGGTCAGTTCCAGATCGGGGTTGGCAAGGCGCAGCAGTGGATCGCCCTCGGCCACGGAGGCACCCTCTTCGACGAACACCTGCTCCACTTGACCGCGCTCTAGGGCGTCGAGGTACACGGTGTGCAGCGGTAGCACGGTGCCGCGCACGGGGATGTACTCCTGAAACGGGCCGAACTCGACCGTCGAGATCGTCAGTCGGTCGCGCTCCACATTCAGTTTGCGCACCCCGAAATCCGCGAGCAGAGCGTATCCGAATAGCCCGGCCAACAGCAAAGCAGTCGCGCCTATGGCGATGCGCTTGGGCGTAAACCGAGGCTTTTCGATTTTGCGGTCCATGCCAACGCCGCCGCCGGGACGGGTGCTGCCGGGG
>JAJEEZ010000386.1:0-4552 GCA_022820705.1 Candidatus Latescibacterota bacterium
CCGGGCTAGACGACGTTCGTCAGTCGCCCAAAGCCACGGGCGTACTGGAACTCATCGTGCGACGGCCACAGACCGAGGCGCGGGAAGTCTTAGACGTGGGGGAACTCGACCTAGCCGAAGGATTGGTGGGCGACAATTGGCAACAGCGCGGCAGCTCGCAAACCGCCGATGGATCAGCGCATCCAGACATGCAGCTCACGCTGACCAATGCCCGCTTGATGGCTCTAGTGGCTCAAGACAAGCGGCATTGGCCCCTAGCCGGAGATCAGCTATACATCGACTTCGACCTAAGCGTGGATAACATACCGCCCGGGACTCGCCTGTCTCTCGGCGCGGCCGTGATCCAAATCACCGAGCCGCCCCACACTGGCTGTAAAAAATATGCCGCGCGCTTTGGCTTGGACGCCCTGAAATTCATCAGTTCTCCAGAGGGCAAACAGCTTCAACTGCGCGGCGTCAACGCCAAGGTCATTCGCCCGGGCGCGATACGGGTTGGAGACGTCGTGAAGAAGCTGTGAGTTAAAACCCACCGCCGCCCGGACCGCCTCCACCGCCCCGAGGGCCACCGCGCTGGCGCTGCTGCTGGCGTTGCGCCTGCTGCAGATGCGCTTTTAGGGCTTCGATCTGCTCGGCGTCTAATGCCGCGGCGAGCGCAGCCATCATTTTCTCGCGCATCTCGGCCTGCTGCTCGCGCATTTTCTCGCGCAGCGCCCGAAAATCAGCCTCGCCGCGACTGCCAGTGCTGAACATTTCCGCCATCATCTGCCGTTGCTCGACGTATAGCGGCCCAAGCGCCTCCCGCAACGCGATTAGCTGCTTGTCGGTCACGTTGAACTGCTCTTCAAGGGCCAGTAGGCTAAAAATCTGCTCCGGTGCCACGCCACCCCCCGAGCCACCACGCCTACCTCCTGGCTGGGCTTCGAGCGCCACGGCGCTCGACAAACAAATAGCGACAACCCATAAGGCCATCTTGCGAATGCGCATCTCGATTCTCCTTAGTAAAGGTTTTGCGGGACACTACGGCTAATTAGACACGCTATCGCCGCGATTCATTCCCGCGCTTTGGCAGCCGTTGCTCCGACCGCCGAGGTTGGGTAGTGTTTGTTGCTCTCTCCAACGGGACATTTCTATATTTCGAGATCAAATTTTAACGTGAGTTCGGTATAATAAGGAGGACTCCTTTTTGGCTAAAGCCTGTTATTCTATCGCAAAGAATTACGTAGGGTCTATGCCGCTTCTACTGATCTGCTTGGTTGGCTTGTTGGTTTCCGTTTACGCGAGTCCGGTATCGCCGCCGATGGTGGCGGGTTCGGTGCGGCTGGCGAACGGGTCGCCGGTGGCGGGCGCTCAGGTGGTGTTGTTTGACGTAGCCGATCTGCGCCGAGGGCGGGTGGGACAAGCCACCACGGACGAGGCCGGCCAGTTTGCGCTGCCGCGGCCGACGGGCGGCGGGGCTTTAGTGCTACCGCGCGAGGTTGGACTGGGGCCCAACTACCCCAATCCGTTCAATCCTTCGACGCTCATTCCCTACCAACTGCCGGCCCCGTCGCCCGTGCGGTTGGAGGTGTTCAACGTCCTCGGCCAGCGGGTGACGACGCTGGTGGATGGCGAACAAGAGGCCGGGGCGTATCGGGCGCGCTGGGACGGCACGGATGCGGCGGGTCGGGCCGCCGCGGCCGGGGTGTACTTCTACCGCTTGACCGTGGCGGGTGCGCATTGGACGGGCAAGATGGTGCTGATGGATGGGCAGGCCGGGGTGCCGCTGGCGGGTGCGCGGGTGGAGGCGGTGTCGCGGGCGGCGGGATCGACGGAGATGGGGCGGTATGGGCTAGTGGTTGTGCGGGAAGGGCTGGTTGCGTATGTGGACTCGGACTTTGTCGTCGCGTCGGGTACCGGGTCGGTGGTCCTTGATCGGGCGGCGCGGCCCCACCGGGCGGGGAAGAGGGTGGCATCGCTGGATCAGGGGGTGTTGGGCGATGTGGACAACAATGGCCGCGTGGAGTTGGACGACGGGCTGCTGGCGGCCATGTTGAGTGTTGATCCGGCCTTGTCGCTGCCCAACCGCGGCGTGATGGCACTGGGCGATGTGGACTGCGATGGTCGGGTTGAGTCCGCCGACGCGGCGCTGATTGCCACCTATGTGGCCAATCCGTCGGATGCGTCGGTCGCGGCGCGGCGCATTGGTCAACGGGGCGGGTACTCGCTCCATCCGGTTGCCAAGGTAGTGCAGGAGTCCATCCTCGGCACGGAGAAACGAGACGCCACCGTGGCGCAGATCCTCGACGGGGTGCTGGTGCGTATCGCGGGAGTTCTGCCTATGGGCGGCATCTACGGCCCAGATCATCTCTATCTCGGCATCGACTACGCCTACTGGACGGAACAGGGCGGCAAAAATATCTACGAAGCCTTGAAGCAACGCTTTCCGGCTACGCCCATCTACGTGGAGCCATCGGCCGGGATGATTCAACATTCTAGCAAGGTGGCAAGGCGACCGACGACGACCGCGCTCCGGCAGGTGGCACCAGTGACGCGCTTTGGGCCGCCGATCTCCTTTTACCAAGCGCCCA
Organism: Candidatus Latescibacterota bacterium; assembly: GCA_022820705.1. Classification (GTDB taxonomy): domain Bacteria; phylum Latescibacterota; class UBA2968; order UBA8231; family UBA8231. The sequence continues at coordinate 2,568 of JAJEEZ010000386.1, forward strand.
ACGCGCGCTTGGCCGATAACGACAAGGCCCCGAAGGTGGTAGGTAGCATTACCGTGCCCGATGCGGTGACGGTCGGCTCTGTTGCAGTGGACGTGGACATCACCCACCCCGCCCGCAGCGACCTAAAGGTTGAGCTAGTCGCACCGAGCGGAGTCGTTATGACGCTCTACGACGGGGTCCAGGCCGGGATTAAAGGCGCGGCCGACCTCGTCGCCGAGGGGCCGAACTCTACCCAACTGCAAGGACAGGCGGCGCACGGTACGTGGCAGCTTCGCGTCGGCGACTATGAACCGGGGGATACCGGGACGCTAAACGCTTGGAACCTCACCATAACCCCGGCGCAGGAGACACCCGCGACCGAAGAGCCGGTCAACCTCTTTTTGGAGACCTTTCAAGGCGGCCTTGGGGCATGGCGGACCACGGCGTGGGAAGCGGCTTCGTTGCCGTTGTTGAAAACGACCGTTCCGGGCGAAGGGCCGGGCAATGTGATTGCCAAGACAGGCACCGGCTGCAGGTTTTGCTTCCTGACCCTTGAGACGCCGGTTGATCTTTCGGCCCACGACTCTGTTACCTTGTCGTTCTACCGCTATCTGGACCGAGATATGGGCAACGATGAGTTCCTCGGCGTTGATATTGGCAACCACGGCTCCTACCAACGGCTGCAAACTTGGAACGGTCGGCACGCTGACGGTCAGTGGCATCTGGAGACATTCACGCTCTCTGGCGACCAGATCAGTGATGCGTTTTCTCTGAGATTCTTCGGCATTACGAACAACGACTTTTCAACAATTGCCATCGACAACATCATGATCACTGCAGTGGCAGGATCGGTAGTCGTAGAGCCTATTCCAACAGAGAACGTCCCGGATCTTGCGGTGACATCGGTACGAGCCACGCCAACCACAGCGAAAGCAGGAAAACGGATCTTGCTTCGAGCAACAGTTGCGAATAGTCATGCACCAGACGGTACACACACCATCTCCTTCTACCGCCACGATCAAGAAACGAGTAATCCGCAAAGAGATGCCACATCACTGACCAACACGGAGAAGGATCTGGAGATGAACACTTCTCGTTCCATATCAACGAGTATCATTGCACCAGAAACACCCGGCACCTACTACTATTACGCCTGCATTGACGAAATCCCTGAAGAAAACACAGAAAATAACTGTGCGTCGGCAACGGTGATGGTAGCGACAGAGGTCGACGGTATCTCCATCACCCTCACGCCATCGAAAACAGAGGTCACTCCTGGTGATGTCCTCGACCTCACTGTCACGGTGACGAACAATCGTGATACGCGGATACCTTCACCAAGGATCACTTTCTACCGACACGAACAAGAAACAGACATGCCAAGGGAAGGTGGTTATCTTTTTACTACAATCAATAGCGGTGGCATAGACCCAAGAAAATCTCGCGAATACACTACCGAAGACGATTATATAACTTTGCCTCAAGTTTCAGACACCTACTACTATTACGCCTGCGTAAACGACATATGTTCTGTTGCAGCACCGGTCCTCGTGGTTGACCCTGCAATGATGGTGACCGACAGTATTGCCACCCCGTCAATAGTCAAACCAGGTGATAACGTCACTATCACTGCGACTGTCTCCAATACAAAAATAACTGAGAATAGTGCGACAATTTCTGTCTACCAGCGAATCGACGGATCGGTATCAGTAGACCCGATCACCGCCACACCTCTTACCCTCGCACCACATGAGTCAGTCACCATTACCAGCACAATCAAGACACCGGTGGTAACAAGGAGGACGGTTATAGAATATATTGTTTGCATAGATACGGCAGACCTGCCGTGCGATCGGCAGCATGATCTAGAAGATCGCGTACTGGTTGTCGTCCAGGTACTGGTTGTCGTCCAGCCAGAGACACCTCGCTATCCATACGTAGACACTTGCCCTCCCATACGTACCAACCCTATTATGGGTGGTGACCCATTGAGTGTTGCCAGATTG
>JAJEEZ010000557.1:0-2898 GCA_022820705.1 Candidatus Latescibacterota bacterium
AACCGCTCTGCGAGCAGGCGGGGCAGTTCGCCTAGGTGGGCTATTTGGTCGTATTGCTGGCGCTCGGCCTCCGAAGGATCGACGCGTTCGTGGAGCCAAGTGGTGTAGTACGGCACATAGACGGCGTGCCCACCCAAGGCGACGACGGGCAGGATATCCGACTTGAGCGAATTGCCCACCATGCAAAAGTCGGACGGACGGATGCCGTGTCGCTGTAGCAGACCCGCGTAGGTCTCCTCGTTTTTTTCGCTGACGATTTCGATATGGGTAAAATGGTCAGCCAAACCGGAGCGGGCGATCTTAGCTTCTTGGTCAAACAAATCGCCCTTGGTCAGCAGCATCAGGGGACAAGTTCTGGACAGATGGGTGAGCACTTCCTCGACGTGCGGCAGCGGTTCAATGGGCATTTGCAGCATCTCTTTGCCATAGTCCAAAATCTGGCGGATTTGCTGCCCCGTTACCGCGCCCTTCGTCAGGTCGAGGGCCGTTTCTATCATGGACAAGGTGAACCCTTTGATCCCGTAGCCAAAGTGAGCCAAGTTTCGCATTTCGGTCTCGTCCAACTCCCGCTCGGTCCACGTCGGATCGCAGTCGGAGGCCAACAGATTCTTAAAGCGGTCTTTGGCCGTTTCAAAGTAAATCTCGTTTTCCCACAAGGTGTCGTCGGCGTCAAAAGCAATCAGGGCGGGCATGGCGGAGTGGGCCGAACGCTCGCCCATCACAGATGCAGCAGCGGCTGGTCGGGAGAAAGGGGATTGGGGATCAGTTTTTGCCCTGCAAGGTCAATGTGCCAGTCCATTTCTTCGAGCGGAACGGCCCCTAACAGCGGTTGGGTGCCACGAGGCAATTCAATGGCTCTGACCTGACATACTCGTCCCTGAACTTCGAGCTCGACCATGCCCAAGACGCGGCATTCGCGCTGGGTGCCATCCGCAGTAACTACGCGCATAGCCCCCAACTCTTCGAGCTTGAGCGAATCCATGATTTCAGCGGGCAGTGCCAACTCAGCCGCACCGAAATCCACCAGCATGTCACAGGAGACTTCTCGCCCCTGTTTCCCCGGCGGCAAGAACCGATTCTGCCAGTTTCTCATTTTGGCGGAAACGCGAAAGATGCCCATTAGCTTATCCTCCGTAGTGTCGTTTTCAAATAATACGTTATAGATTATGAATACCTTTGACCCGCGCAAGGTCGGCTTCGTCTGAACCCCGAAGTCCTCACCCTCTTCACAATGAGCTAGCTCATGCCGACGCATCGACTCCGCTTCTTGCCTTTTCTGTCCGTCCTACTATGGATCGCCCTGCCCAACGGAGCTTGGGCACAATCCCAAGCGACCACCGGCGTAATCCGTGGCTCTGTCTGGGACCAGTTTGGCAACCCCATCGCCAACGCCACCATCGCGCTCAAGGAAACCCGCACCAATTACGAGCGCACCCTTACCTCGTCCGACTTAGGGCTGTTCACCGCGACCTTGTTGCCCCTCGGCTCCTACGACGTGACGGTACAGGCAGCCGGACAGGCCGAAGTGCGGCAGACCGGGGTGCAAGTGCGCGTCGGCGCGACCGTGGAATTGATCGTCAAAATGCTGCCGCAGATGGAGGAAATGGTCGTCGAGGCGGCCTTGTCCACAGTGGATATCACCCAGAGCGAGCCGGCCACGCGCCTGCCCGAAGAGGCCGTGCAGGACCTGCCCAACAACGGGCGCAACTTCCTCAACCTGACGCTGTTGACACCGGGGGTGGCCATCGTCCAAGGCCCCGACGGCGACGAGCTGAGCATTGGCGGCCAGCGCGGCATTCACAACAACATCTCAGTGGATGGCGCTGATTTTAACAACCCCTTCTTCGGCGAGCAGCGCGGCGGCCAGCGCCCAGCCTTCACCTTTAACTTGGACGCAGTGGAGGAAATGGTGGTGGTGCCGCAGGGGGCTAACGCGGAATTCGGCCGCTCCAGCGGCGGCTTTGTCAACGTCATCACCAAATCGGGCACCAACCAGTTGCACGGCTCCGTGCATTTTTTCGGCAAAAACGACGCCCTGTCGGGCACGGCGCGGCACGAGGGCCTAGAGCGCACGCCGGATTTTAGCCAGGGACAGTTCGGCTTCACTATGGGCGGGCCGCTGATAAAGGACCGGGCCTTTTTCTTTACCGCCTACGACCAACAGGTTTTTCGCGACACCAAGCAGAGCGATAGCGAGCGCATCGATCCCCGGCTGCGCGCATTCATGGACGAGCAATTCAGCGGAGCGCTAGCCGGCGACTATGGGCCGATTGACCGCACCAACGACGCCCGCGCCTTTCTCGCCAAGATCGACGCCCGCCTCTCGGATGCACACTACGCCACCTTCAAATACAATTACACTTGGTCCGAACAGGAAAACGGCACCTTTGACGTGGACTCGTGGACGCGCAGCGCCAACGCCGTAGAACAGGACTGGTCCCACGCCTTCAATGGCAGCCTGCTGTCGCTGCTGTCCGCTACCACTACCAACGAGTTCCGCTTCCAAGTCTCCCGAGAGGATCGCCCGCGTCCCTACCTTGGCCCGGACAACCCCAACACCGGACGCCCCTTCCCCGATACGGGCATGGATTTTGTCCACGGCTATCGCTTCGGCATGCCGTTCTTCATTCCGGTCGAGTACTACGACACCCGCATCCAAGCGCTCGACAACATCTCCGTGACCAAGGGCAATCACTTAATCAAAGCTGGGATCGAGTGGAACCGCGTCGAATCCGTGCAAACCTTCATCGGCTTCGCCAATGGCCGCTACATCTTCAGTTCGACAGATGGCTTTCTCAACTTCGTCGCGCAAGGCAACGGCTACGTCGAGTGCTCCGATGGCAGCACCAGCACCACTGGAGCTTGCCCCGACGGGACAGGTATAGCCGGACCGGTTCT